>NZ_JAPQLJ010000012.1:0-23048 GCF_028982115.1 Wolbachia endosymbiont of Drosophila tsacasi
CAGAAAAAGTAGAGAGGAAGTTAAGACGTTTTTGAAGTAAAATAGAACGTTTTTTCAAAGAGGTGTAATATGGGAAACAGAAGGGAATATACAATAGAGTTTAAATTGGAAGCAATAAAACTAGTAAGAGAAACAGGTCAACCGTCAGCAAAAATAGCAAGAGATTTAGGCATGAGTGGAGATTTATTAAGCAGATGGGTAAGAAAATATAATGAAAAAATGTCAGGAGTAGATGCATTTCCAGGCAAAGGAAAGTTAGCTACTTATGACAAAGAAAGGTTTGACTTAAAGAAAGAGTTAGCAAGAATAACTAGGGAAAGAGACATTTTAAAAAAAGCCCTGGGATATTTTGCCAGCCAAAAGGAGTAAAATATTCTTTTATAAAAGAGCATAGAAGCAGCTATAAAATACAGGAGTTATGTAGGTTTTTAAATGTATCTGCTTGTGGTTATTATAAATGGGTTGCTCAGGAGAAAAGCAATAAAGAATTAGCAAGAGAGGAGCTTCTAGCAGATATTCAAAAAATATATCAAGCATCACAATGCAGGTACGGAGCTCCTAAAATCCATGCTGAACTAAAAGCTTTAGGCAAAAATTATAACATCAAAACAGTGCAAGATGTAATGCAAAAAAATGGCATTTAAGCTAAGCTTAGAAGAAGATTCAAAACTAAAAAACAGCAAACAGACAGTAGGATTATAGCTCCAAATATCCTGGATCAAAATTTTACTACGGACCAGCCCAATAAGGTATGGGTAACTGATATTACTTATATAAAAACCAAAGAAGGCTGGCTATATTTGGCAGCAATAATTGACTTATATTCACGTATGGTAGTTAATGAGTAGTCCAATGGATAAACAATTAATTATAGATGCTTTATTTATGGCTGTTAATAAACGCAAACCCGCCAAAGATCTACTGTTTCATAGTGATCAAGGGTCACAATATACTTCTAAAAAGCACCAATTCTTATTAAATAGAAAAAATATTATCTCTAGCATGAGTCATAAGGGTTGTTGTTATGATAACTCACCTGCAGAAAGCTTTTTCAGCTCACTCAAAAGAGAGCTACTTATTGATCCTTCACAACACTCTGCTCAACAATCTAGAACTGCCATATTTGAATACATTGAAATTTTTTATAATAAACAACGACGTCATTCTACTATTAACTATTGCATCCCTGAACAATTTGATGCATCATTTTCATGACAAAAACGTCTTAACTTCCTCTCTACTTTTTCTGGGTAAGGTCATAATAGTCGTTAAGCCTAAAAGTAGTTGCTAATAGGTTTAATAAAAATTCACATATACAGGAAAGATTGGTAACATTATTTGAACAGAAATCGTTATTGTAATTATGCCAAAACGCACAGATATAGAATCTATATTAGTAATAGGAGCAGGCCCAATAGTTATAGGTCAGGCATGCGAGTTTGATTATTCCGGAACGCAAAGCTGTAAAGTATTAAAAAGTGAAGGTTATAAAGTCATTTTGGTTAACTCCAATCCTGCAACTATAATGACAGATCCTGAATTTTCTGATGCGACGTAT
This sequence comes from Wolbachia endosymbiont of Drosophila tsacasi, assembly GCF_028982115.1. Lineage (NCBI taxonomy): Bacteria > Pseudomonadati > Pseudomonadota > Alphaproteobacteria > Rickettsiales > Anaplasmataceae > Wolbachia > Wolbachia endosymbiont of Drosophila tsacasi. The sequence goes on from NZ_JAPQLJ010000012.1 coordinate 1,559, forward strand.
ATTGAGCCGGTGCTGCCTGAAATCATAGAGAAAATTATAATTAAGGAGAGGCCAGACGCAATATTACCAACAATGGGCGGGCAAACAGCACTTAATTGTGCAATAAAACTTGCAGATGATGGAGTGTTAGACAAATACAATGTAGAATTAGTAGGGGTAAATAGAGAAGCAATAAAAAAAGCAGAGGATAGAGAGTTATTCCGTCAGTCCATGGATAAAATAGGGCTAAAATACCCCAAAAGTATCATTATAAAAAATCAAGAACAAATAAGAAAGGCTTTGGATTATATTGGATTACCAGCAATCATCCGCTCGTCATTCACCCTTGGTGGTGCAGGTAGCGGCATAGCATACAATAAAGAGGAGTTTTTCAATATTGCAGAAAGTGCTCTCAAAATTTCGCCAATAAATGAAGTTCAGATAGATGAATCAATTATCGGCTGGAAAGAATATGAGATGGAAGTTATCCGTGATTGTAAAGATAACTGCATAATAGTCTGTTCGATAGAAAATATTGATCCAATGGGAGTACACACTGGGGATAGTATCACGGTTGCTCCTGCTTTGACTCTGCGTGATGTAGAATACCAACAGATGAGAAATGCATCTATAGCAGTGCTGAGAGAAATTGATGTTAGCGCCGGTGGTGCAAATGTGCAGTTTGCAGTGAATCCTAAAGAAGATGGAAGCCTCGTTGTGATTGAAATGAATCCAAGGGTTTCTCGCTCTTCTGCACTTGCTTCAAAAGCAACAGGTTATCCTATTGCAAAAGTTGTAACTAAACTTGCTATCGGCTATTCACTCGATGAGATACGTAATGATTGCGCTCCAGTTATACCTGCTGCATTTGAACCAGTGATTGATTATATCGTCACTAAAATTCCTCGTTTTGAATTTGAGAAGTTTAAGGGGACGAATTGTGAACTATCAACTTCCATGAAATCAGTGGGGGAAGTGATGTCTATAGGCCGCACTTTTAATGAGTCACTACAGAAAGCTTTCCGTTCACTTGAAACTGGTCTTACAGGGCTTGATGAAGTGTTTTCTGAAGACACAGATGTTAAATCTCAATTAGCAAAATTGCTGCCAAACAGATTACTGATTGCTGCTGACGCAATGCGTCATGGAATAAGCATAGAAGAAATAAATTCGATTACAGGATATGACTTATGGTTTTTGCAGAATATACAGCAAATTATATTAGCTGAACAAAAAATCAAGGAAAACGGCCTTCCTGAAACTGCATATGAAATGTTAGAGCTGAAAAAAATGGGGTTTTCAGATGCAAGATTGGCAAAATTAAGCAATAAGAAAGTAGAGCAAATTGAAGAAATAAGAAAAAAATTTGGCATTAAACAAGTTTATAAGCGTGTAGACACCTGTGCAGCTGAATTTGAATCGAGCACTGCTTATATGTATGGCTGTTATGAGGGTAACACAATGATGTCATTCCAGCGCGTGACCAGAGACAAGGAAGAATGTATCCCAGTGTCAGCTACTCGGATGACAGAGGGAATGGAGTGCGAAGCAGATGTTTCTGACCGAGAAAAGGTTGTCATTTTAGGAAGTGGTCCAAATCGCATTGGTCAAGGTATTGAGTTTGATTATGCATGCGTACATGCAGCTTCTGCTGCCAAAGAAATGGGGTATGAAACAATAATGATTAACTGTAATCCAGAAACCGTTTCAACTGATTATGATACCGCTGATCGTTTATATTTTGCCCCACTGATTGCAGAGGATGTGCTTGAAATACTAAGCAAAGAGCAAGAAAATGGCACACTGGTTGGTGTAATAGTTCAAATAGGTGGTCAAACACCTTTAAAGTTAGCCAAAATGCTTAACGAGAGAGGTTTCAAAATTCTGGGAACTTCGTTTGATTCTATTGACCTTGCAGAAGATCGCATGAGGTTTAAAAACCTTGCTTTGCAACTTAATTTAAAACAACCTGAAAGTTCTATCTGCCATTCAGTAGAAGAAGCGTTAACCAACGCAGAAAAGGTGGGGTTTCCACTAGTAGTCAGGCCATCATATGTCCTCGGCGGTCAGTCTATGTCAATTAGACATGATACTCAGAGCTTTAAAGAGTATGTCTTGAATCAAACCAAAATTTTTGAACACGGATCGCTTCTTCTTGATAAATTTTTAGTCAATGCAGTCGAGGTTGACGTTGATGCTGTGTGTGATGGGGAAAAAGTTTTCATTGCAGCGGTCATGGAGCATATTGAAGAAGCTGGTATCCACTCTGGCGATTCAACATGCTCAATACCGACAAATACATTGAGTGACGAAGTAATAAAAGAGATCGAGCTCCAAACTGAAAGAATAGCTCTTGCACTAGAAGTGAAAGGTCTGATAAACATTCAGTTTGCTGTTCAAGAGAGTGATGTATACATACTTGAAGTAAATTTACGAGCTAGTCGAACCGTTCCTTTTATTTCCAAGGTAATCAATATTCCTATTGCAAAGCTTGCCACTCAGGTTATTTTGGGTAAAATTTTGAATCAGGAAAACAAGCCTTTCAATCATTTTGCAGTTAAAGCTGCTGTTTTTCCATTTACCCGCTTTGCAGGAGTTGATACTTTACTTGGTCCTGAAATGAAATCAACAGGAGAAGTGATGGGAATTGACTCATCTTTCGAAGCTGCACTTGCAAAAGTGCACATGGCTGCAGGATACAAGTTACCAACAGAAGGAACAGCTCTGGTTTCAGTAAAAGATGATGATAAAGAGTATATATTGCCTGTTGCACGAATGTTGAAAGAACTGAGTTTTGAAATATATGCCACCAAAGGCACAGCTTCGTATCTGAACAATAACGGCATTGCTGCAAAAGCTGTAAATAAAGTGAGAGAAGGCAGACCCCACATAGTTGATATGCTCAAAGATGGAAAAATAAATCTAGTGATCAATACCTCAAAAGGTGTAAAGTCAGTCTCAGATAGCAAAGATATTCGCAGAACTGCTATTTTGCAAAATATAGCTTATAGCACCACAGCTTCTGGGAGTAAAGCGTTAGCGCTTGCAATTCAATATGTAAAGAATAGCAAATTGGAAGTGAAATCATTACAGCAGATACAAAACGTTTTAATATCAAAACTAAAATAATTCATTCCTCTATCTCGAAATCGTGGTAGAGGAATGTAAGTCAAATTTCTTTACTGACTTGCCTATGTATTATAGTATTTGTCAAAGAATTAATGGTTATATAACATGACTGATGGGATAAAAAAGCAACAAACAATAGATCAACAAAGTTTTGGAAGTAATATAAAAGATCCGATGGAGTTCTCTCGCAGTGATTTGTCAAACAAAACAGATGAACACGAAAGTGATAATCAACTACAGAACTCTAGTGATCATGATTCAGATGATAGTTCCGCTGATAGACGCCTTACTGAACCAAGTGATTGGGACTCAAATTCGAGCTGTAGTTCAGATTATTCTTATTTTTCGGAAGGTGGCTCACTTTTAATGGATCTAGAAATACCATTAACTGAAAATGAAGAGAAGCTGATTGATGAATTTTGTAAGGAGATGAAAAAGGTGGAAGAAGAAAATAACAAAGGGAGTGCTTTAAGGCTTGTTCGAGACATAACAAATAAATATTTAGGGAAAGGGATAAGACTAAATTCATGTTATGGTGATCGTTATAGAACTGTAACAAATTTGATGTTTGAAGAAATAATAGATGTTATCAATAATGAAGGCCTATGCCCTAGCAGTAAAGCACATGCACTGAGAGGTCAGGATGTTTCCTATGGCAATGAAGATCAAGATGATGACAACACGAATGAAGTACTGGAAGATAGTAATTTAGACATTATAAGAAGCACCATTAGGGATTTATTGTTAAAAGGTGGGAAAGTAGAAAGAGGTCTTTTCGATGGTGGTGAGCTAGGACATGTAACTTCTGATTTTGATTATGTCAATGATCTCTTTGCGGAATGTAAGAAAATTGAAAACGATCTAAAAATGTAGCATATGAAAGTATTGTAAACAAAAATGAGCAAGCTCAAAAGGACAAATTAGAATTAAAAGTAGAGATAGATAATGAGTGCTTTTGTATAAAATATCCACAAGATAGTACTGTTAAAGTTGCAAAAATCCTAAGCAATGAAAAGAATAAAAGTTTAAACTTAAGAGTTGGTATACTGCAAATTGGGAAAAGTATAGTAAGAATTGAAAGCTACAACGGAAAAAGAAATTATCTGGATGTTCTTAAGCAAGGTGTAATATTATCTTTTGATAGTGAAGCAGGAAAAATCAGTATTCATCTAAATCCTAAGAAAAATAGTAATGAAATAGAAGTAAAGATTGATAAGGAGAGTGAAGCAAGGCTTAACGAGTTAGAAGATGAAGATAAGGGAAAAAATTTAGGAGAAAACTGTCTTTTAGGAGGAAAAAGCGTTCTGGAAGCTGTACGAGATGGAAATTTTGAAAGAAATAGAAGTATTATACCAACTAGCGTAATTGAACAGCCAAATACTGCAACGAATACTCCACGATCTCACCTAGAGAACATTAGTCTGAGCGGACACAATTACAGAACTAAACAATAGGCCTATCTATCATTCTAATGTGATTTCAGTTTTTTTTACGTGCAAACTCTTTAATCCCACCTTGTAGTTAGGATAAATTAGAGAGACATTAAGATCTTTTTTAATTTTAACATTACTTACTTTTTTTGATCCTAAATAAAAACTCTGTGCATAATCTGGTAACTCAATTGGCTCTGGAGGACTAACATTGAGAAGTTTGGCTGCATACATTATCACTTCAGATTGTGTAGTGGGTGAATCATCTGCACAATTGTATATTTCACCAGGTTTTATGCTTTGCATAGAAGAAAATAGAATGTTCGATATATCTTCAACGTGAATACGAGAAAAAAAATGCCCTTCTTTTTTCACATTTTTTGCTTTGCCAAGCTGCAAGTCAATTAACACGTTCCTACCAGGACCGTATATTCCAGCTAAACGAAAAATATGTACAGGCAGTTTGCTATTCAGCCACTTCTTTTCAGATCTAAGGCGCTTTTTCCCTCTGATTTCTATAGGTTTTGTTTCAGATTCCTCATTCACCCAATTACCAGAGTAATCACCATAAACGCTAGTTGCAGACAAATAACCAAACCATTTAACATTTTGCAGGCAATCACCATATCTCTCTATAACATCATCACCATCTGGAGGAATAGAAATTAAAACGTGCGTTGCGCTTTTAAGCAGATCTTGACTAACTTTCTCATAATTAAAGAGGATTACATTTTGTATATTTTTACTTCTTGATGTGCCACTGACTTTCCAACCTAAGTTCAGCAGTTTTTTCGATAAAGATTTAGCCACATATCCATAACCAAAGCAAAACAAGTGCATGAAAATTAATTTTTAAAATTCTTCTTGATAAATTCTACTCCTAATTTTATCACCTCTTCATTAATAATATGCCCTAATCCATGAATTGGGTGCCCTTCAACATTTACCCCATTTTCTTTCAGAGCTTTAACCGCTAAGTCAAGAGACGAAAAAGGTACCACATCGTCAGCATCACCATGGACAACACATATGTTAGGTTTTGACTTGATCTCTGGTGCAGTTTTTGAAGGTGAAAGAAACCTACCAGAGTATGCAACAACTGATGCACATGATTGAGAGCGGGTGAGAGCTGTATGTATTGCAAGCATTGCTCCTTGAGAAAATCCAACTAAGGAAAGTTGCGTATCTTTTAAATTAAGCTCCTTTAATTTTGTATCAATGAAATGATTTACAATTGATGTAGCATTTTTTACTCCATTATATAGCGCTTCCTCACTACGATCTTCCAAGCTGAACCACTGATAACCATCACCTATTTCTCTTTCAAACGGAGCATTGGGTGCTACAAAATATGACTCGGGTAAAAACTTGCTCATAACTTTAGCAAGGTGAATGAAATTATCGCCACTTGAGCCCCAACCATGTAAAAAAATAATCAAATTTTTCTTATTTCCGCCTGCACAAATTTCTTGGCCTTTAAGTTCAATCATTTCTTTTCCTTTTGCATTTATATTTTTATTTAACACTAATTTTCAAATTTGTAAAAACATACTGTGATTGCTGTTGAATGATGGAGAGACATATTCCATTATTTTATACCTATAGCTAACTGAAAAAAGGTTACCCCAGAAGGGATAAAAAGGTATAAAATGGCTTTGGATAAGGTAGAATGATGATGATCCTAAATATTTAATAAACTTGACTACTGAGGAATCTCAAAAATCTCAATTTTTTATTAATTGTGAGATGTGGCACATTCTATCTTTATATAGCTTTCCTCTTCATACCTCAACTAATGAAATTAGAAGCATCAACTCCCTTCTGCAAGCAAGCAGCAATGACAGTGTTCATCATTAGAAATGCAATTGTCATTGGGCCAACGCCTCCGGGTACTGGGGTAATAGCTTTGGCTTTCCCTTTTATTCCCTCAAAGTCAACATCACCTACAAGCTCTCCTACATTAACACTATTTATGCCAACATCGATCACTATTGCCCCTTTCTTTATCCAGTCTGCTTGAACAAAATTTGGCTTTCCGACTGCTGCAACTACTATATCCGCTTTAGAGCAATATTCAGCTAAATCTTGACTCTGTGAGTGCAAGATGGTAGCAGTGCAATTTTCCTGCAGCAATAGGTGAAACATTGGCTTGCCCACGATATTTGACCTACCAATCACCACTGCGTTTTTACCGGAAAGGTTCTCTTCAATTGATTTAATTAAATGCAAAGAACCTTTAGGAGTGCAAGGTATAAGGCAGTTTTTTTCACCTTTCACTAATCTACCAACGTTTTCATCGTGGAAGCCATCTACATCTTTTTCAATACTTACTGCGCTAATTACTCTGCTTGCATTAATATGATTTGGTAAAGGCAACTGTACTAAAATGCCATGCACAGATCGATCTTCATTTAACTCATTGATTTTTTCAATCAATTCATCTTCTGAAATATTATTAGGCAAAACAATGGTCTCAGAACTTATGCCTATTGATTCTGCTTTTTTCTGTTTGTTGCGAACATAAACCTGACTTGCTGGATTGCTGCCCGCGAGAATTACTTTCAGGCAAGGAAAAATGTTATACTCTCTCTTTAAAATATCAATTTTTTGTGATAGCCTCTCACATAGGTCGTTTGCTGTTTTTTTACCATCAATAATAATTGTCACTTCCTTGCCACTCCTTAAAGTCAGGTAATTTGATATCAAATAAATCCAATACTTTGCCAACAGAATGATTAATAATATCATCCAACGATTTTGGTTTAATATAGAAAGCAGGCACTGGTGGAGCAATTATTGCTCCCATCTCCGTTAATTTTAACATATTTTGTAAATGCCCAAGATGTAATGGTGACTCTCGCACCATAAGAATTAATTTTCTTCTTTCTTTTAGCGTTACATCTGCAGCCCTTGTCAATAGATTGGAAGTAACACCTGATGCAATTTCAGACATTGTCTTCATAGAGCATGGTGCTACAATCATTCCTAAGGTTTTAAATGAGCCACTTGCTATTTTTTCTCCTATTTTTTCTTCAGAATAATAAAAATCTGCAAGTGATGTAATATCTTCAAGTTTTTCTTTAATCTCATGAGCTAGAGTTGTTTTTCCAGCACGACTGATCACTAAATGAGTTTCATAACCAAATTTGCAGCGCGTGACGCTGGAATCTATATTTCTTTTTCCCTGGATCCCAGTGTCAGCTACTTGGATAAGAGATCTATTAATATTTCTTAACGCTTCTAAGATGCGTACACCGTAAATAGAACCAGACGCTCCACTTATTCCAATTACAATTCTGCTATTCACTTAACTCTTCTTCGTAGTTCATTCCCAATGCACGTTTATAGGTATTAAGCAATATTTCCTGTTCCTCTCTGTCATCATCATCCATCTTCCTCAGCCTAATAATTTGTTTCATCACTTTTATATCCCAACCTTCATCTGCGGCTTTTGCATATACATCACGAATGTGATCTTGCACATCCCTCTTTTCTTGTTCAAGTTTTTCGATTCTCTCTATGTAACCCTTCAACTCTTCAGCCGTTATTTTTACTGTATCTTCCATGAAACTCCACTAATTAATTGCTGCTACTAGTATTACCAGTTTTTACTTGCACTTCAACAACAGTAATAATATTTTTATCTTTTTTTAAAATCTTAAAGCGAAAACCATACATGGAAAACTCCTCGCCTTCGTCAGGAATGCGCTCTATTTCATTCACAATCATACCTGCTAGAGTTGTAGCTTCTTCATCAGGGAGATCCCAGTGTAACTGCCTGTTAACGTCCCTAATAGTAGATTTTCCTTCTATGTGATACATATTGTCAGATATTTTCTTTATGAAATTCTCCGTGATCAAATCATGTTCATCCGAAATTTCTCCAACTATTTCTTCCAGTATATCTTCAAGAGTTACAATTCCTTGCAATGCTCCATATTCATCAACAACAAGTGCAAAGTGTTTCCTATTCTTACGGAAATTGTGAAGTTGTACACTAAGCGGCGTACTTTCCGGTATGAACCAAGGTTTTGACATAACTTGGGTAATGTCAACTTCTTCCGCTTTATTATTCTTTTCATGCAAGGCATTTATTAGACCCTTCACGTGAATTACACCGATAATATCATCTGGTTCTTTTTGCCATAAAGGTATCCTACTATGACTGCTAGTTAAAATTTCCCTTATTAACTCTTCTTTACTTCGATTTATATCAAGAGAAAATAAATTTCTTCTATGGGTCATAATTTGTGATATCTCTGTCTCAGCCAAATCAAATATGCTGCTTAGCATATCTAAATCCTGTTGTAACATAGTTCCTTCACTGCGGTGAAGGGTAATCATATTACGCATTGCATCCGCTGCAGATATTACTTCCTTATCTTTATGCAGCCCACATAATTTCAGGATGAGGTTAACAATAAATTGAATACCTAGCGTCAATGGAGAAAAAATCTTTACAAAAAACAATACAAAATAAGCAGAAAATGATGCAAATTTTTCAGGATTTTGAATAGCATAAGTTTTTGGCAGAACTTCGCAGAATAATAAAATACAAAATGTCATTATAATTGTTGATAGGAGAATGCCCTCATTTCCAAAAAGATTGATAAATATTGCTGTAAATAAAGCAGAGCAAGTAATATTAATAATTGTATTGCCGAGCAATACCGTTCCTATTGTTAATTCTTTCCTATTTAATAAGCGGTCTATTATCCTGGCTTTTTTGTTACCGTCTAATTTTAGCTTATTAACTCGAGAACGGCTAATTGAGGTTAAGCCTATTTCTGCTCCTGAGAACAAAAACGATAAAATTAACAAAATAAAAATTACTGATGATACTAAGACCAATAACCAATCCATTAAAGTATAATGTTACTGTGATAAAAAACAAAATTAATTTTACATATTATGAAAGGCCTTTGCAAGCCTGAACTTATATTGCCGAATTTTATATATCTTTAATCTTAAAAAATAAATCATAAAGCATATTACACGCCGCATTCACATGCTCATCCTCAATGATAAGTGATGGGGTTATCCTTACTACTTTGTTGTTTGAAACCCTAGTTATTATTAAACCTTTATCAAAAGATCGACTAATAACTTTATCAGCTACAGGAGTTGCTAGTTCTATTCCCATTAGTAACCCTTCTCCACGAACTTCTGAAATCATCTCAGGAAATTCTTTAGCTAAAGGCAACAGCTTTTCTTTTAAATATTTACTAACTCTTTTAACATGATCAAAAAAGCCTTCTTTTAGCATTATATCGAGTACCGCATTACCAACAGTCATGGCAAGTGGATTGCCACCATAGGTTGATCCATGAGTTCCTGGAGTGATTGCTTCTGCTATATAATCTTTTACTAAACATGCAGCTAGAGGAAAACCGTTACCCATAGCTTTTGCACAAGTTAGCATATCAGGTTCAATGCCGACATTTTGATAATAAAATAAAGAACCGATGCGTCCATATCCGCATTGCACTTCATCAAAGCACAAAATTATCCCTTGAGCTTTTGTTATTTTCCTTACTTTTTGAAGACATTCTACGTCTAGTGGATATACCCCACCTTCGCTTTGTATGGGCTCTAGAAACACAGCAGCTGTTTCATTATTGATTTTTTCTTCTAATGCTTTAATGTCATTTCTTGGCACTTTATCGAAACCAGAAAGAAGCGGAGCAAAACCTTCGCGTGATTTTTCACTGCCTCCAGCAGAAATTGCAGCAATACTGCGTCCATGAAACCCTCCTTCAATTGTAATAATACGATTACGTTTTGCTTGCCCTTTTGAATAAAAGTAACGGCGAATAAACTTGATTGCAGCTTCTGTTGCTTCAAGCCCACTTGAGCAGAAAAAAACTTTATCTGCAAAAGTAAAGGTTGTTAAACGTTCAGCAAGCCTTTCTTGCTCGGGAATAGTGAAAATGTTAGAGCAGTGCCATAGTGAGCTCAATTGCTCTTTCAGTTTGTCTGTAATGTATGGATGACAATGCCCTAAAGAAGTTGTAGAAATACCTGCAGCAAAATCTAAATATTTTTTACCATCTTTATCAAAAAGATATGCCCCTTCTCCCCTGACTATAGAAGTGTCAAGTCTATTATACGCATTAACAACATGATCCATTTTATAAGTATTGTGGTATTATCTGTATTATACCTGAAATGAATCCATTAACACAAAGCTTTTCCTTTAACCTCTTATGCTACCTCAACTAAAAATTTGGCTAATGCAAACCCTTTCTGTCATTCTCTAGCTAAAGTGACTTAGTTTTACCAACTATTCGCCACTTATTAGCATTGTATAGCTAACCCAAGAAAGGTTTCCCTATGTCATACCGCCCACAACTGTACGAACATTCATTTTTGAAGACAGCAAATGGTGTCATTCCAGTCTGGAACCAGAAATTTTGCTTATAACTGAGCAGATGAGCTAAAGGTAGTTGTCTTACCCTAAAACAAACGTTTTTAATTAAGTTGCATAGAACCAGTGTCTGGGCACTGCCCACTGGTGGCCCAAACTACAACGTTCGTATAGTTGTGTACGGTATCTCAGCCGCTAACACGTAGCGGAATGTTGGCAAACCTAAGATCTTTAGCTAATTAACACAAATTATTTCTATTATCTACCAATTTGAAAAAGCCTCTGGTCCAAGTAGTCAAGCTACTTGGATGACAAGAGGTAACGCAAGAAGTTTACTCTTAATAAAAGCCTGATGATGAATCATTATTACCAAATTTCGGCCTATTTCTGTTGCTGAAACCAGAACGAGGACGAGAAGGCCTCTTATGGTGACTTTCTCCAGGTTTCCTATCAAATGAATTATTGTAATAATTATCCCTGTCATTTGGCCCATCTTTCCTTTCCTCGTTGTAAAGCTCACCTTCAAAAAACTCTCCCGTCTCTTGATCAACTCGACGTCTTGACAACTTTGAACATCCACCTTTTTCGAAGTTAATTACTAGTGCTTTGAAAGTATCACCTTGTTTAAGTATGCTCTCTATAGAATCTATGTGTTCATTAGCTACTTCACTTATGTGCATTTTTCCTTTTCTGCCATTAAGAAATTCAAGCTCTACAATAGACTTCTCTATTTTTACAACTTTGACATCAACTATAGAACCTTGTTCTAGTTCTGTGATTGAATCAATCATCATACTCTTTGCAATTTCAGCTTCAGTGCCACTCGTGGCAAAAACAGAAACTTTACCATCATCTCCTATTTCAATTTTTGCATTACTTCTTTCACACACACTACGTATATTTTTTCCTTTAGCACCAATAGCTGCAGAAATTTTGTCTTTATCTATGTAAAATGATAACATCCTTGGTGCATGGTCTTTGACGTCATCACTGTGTTCTGAAATCACTGCATTCATTTTTTCTAAAATATGTAATCTTCCAGCTTTTGCCTGTTCTAAAGATTTTTCAACAATCTCAAAGCTTATACCAGAAATTTTCATGTCCATTTGTAACGCCGTAACCCCTTCACTAGTTCCTGCTACTTTAAAGTCCATATCACCAAGATAATCTTCATCACCCAATATATCGGAAAGTATTACATACTCGTGTTTATCTTGAATGAGACCCATAGCAATTCCAGCAACAGGGGCCTTTATTGGCACACCCGTATCCATTAAAGCAAGAGAAGTTCCACAAACTGTTGCCATAGAAGAAGAACCATCAGATTCCATAATTTCAGATACTGCTCTTATTGTATAAGGGAATTCAGATTTATCAGGTAAAACAGGATGAATTGCTTTCCAAGCAAGTTTGCCATGACCGATTTCTCTTCTTCCTGGTGCACGTGCAGCAGAAGTTTCTCCAACAGCAAATGAGGGGAAGTTATAATGCAACATGAAATGCTCACGTCTATCCCCTTCAATATCATCCACAATTTGCTCATCTTGAGTAGTGCCAAGAGCAGTAACAACCAGCGCCTGAGTATTGCCTCTTGTAAATAGTGCAGAACCGTGAGTTCTGGACAGAACATCAATTTCAACTTCTATCTGACGTATCTCATCATGCTTACGACCGTCTATCCTTATACCTTTCTTCCTAATTATTTTACGTACTAAAGATCTTTCAAAGTTTTTTACTGCATACATAATTAACTTTTCATCTTTTCCAGTCTCTTTAAGAGTATTCAATATATTCTCTCTGATCGCTTCTAGAGCTTGAACTCGCTCTTGTTTTACTGTTTGCGAATATGCTTTTTCAAAATCTTTACCGTATTTTTCGAGCTCTTGTGTTATATCTGATGTATCAACAGGAGCAAAGCTCTCAGGCTTATTGCCAACTGTATCAGCAAACTCTTTTATGAGCTTAATGACAGGTTTAAGGTGTACATGGCCAAATTTTATTGCATTAAGAACATTTTCTTCAGAGAGCTCTTTCACTTCTGACTCAACCATTAAAATCGAATTTTCATCACCAGACAAAAACAGATCCAAACTGCTTGCTTTCATCTCTTGAACAGAAGGGTTGAGTATATAGTTATTATTTTCATCACAACCAACTATCACTCCAGCTATAGTAAAGTGAAAAGGAGCACCAGAAATCGCAAGAGCTGCAACAGCACCAATCAATGCTGGCACTTCAGGAGGATTGACTGTATCATAAGTTAATAGATTACACACCACACTAACTTCATCATTAAATCCTTCTGGAAATAGTGGTCTTATACTTCTATCTATTACTCTTGAAATTAAAGTTTCTCTATCAGATGGCTTGCCTTCTCTCTTAAAAAAGCCGCCAGGGATCTTACCCATGGCATAGCTTTTTGCGATAAACTGTACATTTAAAGGTAGGAAATCAACGCTTTCTTCCTTCTTTTTACTTACAACAGTTACTAAAACAGAAGTATCACCGTAATTTACAACTACTGAACCATGAGCTTGGCGTGCTATTTTTCCTGTTTCTAAAGATAAGGCACGACCACCCCACTCTATAGATTTTTTTATAATTTTAAACATACTAAATTCCTCGATTATTTTCTAATGCCTAACTTCTCTATTAATTCCTGGTAGGCCTCATTGCCAAATTTACGCTTTATATAATTTAAGTGCTTGCGTCTTCTACCTATCAATATAAGTAAACCACGCTTAGAGTGATGGTCATGCTTGTGCACTTTAAAATGCTCAGTTAAGTTGCTGATCCTCTCAGTCAAAATTGCACATTGTACAAAAGATGAACCTGTATCATCTTCTTTAATTGCATATATATTTATCAAACTCTTTTTCTTTTCGGATGTTATCGACATCTAAACCTCATTTTAAATATTAAAAACACAAATAGGTTTCACACAACCATAAATAAAACTGCAGATTGCAATAGGTACACTACCCACTATCGTATAACAAATATCATAATTCTTTAAATTACGCAAGTTATTTAATACAATTTCCTGACCTTTTCTGATTTTCCCCGCATCTTCTGGGGAAATTTCAACTTTGAACATCGATCTTAAAGCCGATTCAATGGGAATGATGAAACTTTTTACATTACTCCCTGTACCTTCTATTACTCCAGTATCACCTTTTGTTATCGGAGAGTAAGTTATTGTGTTTCTTTCAGCGAGCTGTCCAATTGTCACCGATTCGTTTTCTCTAAAATCACCTACCATGGTTCTTCTTAATTTTGTAACATGTCCAAAGCAATTCAGTGCAATGCCAAGATCCCGGGCAATTGACCTCACATACACACCACTACCGCACATCATAGAAAAATCTGCACTATTATTTATGGTGTCCACAGATATCAATTTCAGTTCATGTATTTTGACTTGTCGGGGTTTTATATTTACCTTTTGCCCACTTCTTGCTAATTTATACGCCCTTGCTCCTTTGATTTTTATTGCTGAAAATTGAGGAGGAGTCTGCTTGATCTCACAAACAAAATTTTTAATTGCACAATTTATTTGATTATATTCGGGTTTTATATCGCTAGTTCTAATGATATCACCACCCAAATCATCCGTTGTTCTTTGTTCGCCCCATTTTATTGTAAAATCGTATGCCTTTAAGTCACAAGATAAATACGGTATAGTTTTTGTTGCCTCGCCAAGAGCAATTGGCAACACACCTGAAGCTAAAGGATCAAGTGTTCCCAGATGACCAGCTTTCTCAATTCCAAAGATCTTTTTAACTTGAGTTACAGCTTGTGCAGAACTAATTCCTATTGGTTTATCAAGATTCAGCCAACCATGTTTCATATGTTAATTATATACAATTGGTGACAGTTTAGAAAGCAGCTTGAAATATATACTTTAAATAATAATGTAAAAAATAGCTTGACTAACATGCATCTATTAACACACACTTAATCTTTTTATTAGCCTTATTATAAGGGGACTATTATGACTACAGATAAAGATCAAACTATATGGAAGTGGGAAAACACTGCACATATAACAAAAATGAGTATTGAAGGTTTAGTTGCAGTTGCATCTTTAGCGGGAGCAATAACAGCAATATTAATTGCTACTAAAGTAATTGCTGGCCCTGCATCTTTAGCACTTGTTGCTAGCCCTGCTGGAATTGCAGTTCTATTTATTGCAGCTATATATTCTGCTGCAGCAGCTTATGTTTCATATCAGCAAATGAATGCAATTGGTGAAAAAGGACCAGTTGGCGATAAAGGACCTGACGGTACAATTGATAAAGAAGTACTTAAAACTATGATACAAGAACCTGAAGTTATGCAAATATTTACAGATAAGTTCCAAGAAAAAACAGCATAATAAATTGTATAGGAGGTAGATTTTCTACCTCTTTCTTTTTCCTTTGATTTGAATATGTAAAGGTTAAGGTAATCTATTCCATATCTCAACTACATCCTCACTAAACTCTATTATCTCTGCTTTTTTGAACCGATAACATTCATTGATGGATTGAATCCCTAAATCTCCTACAAAAGGAGTGGCATCATTACCTAGAATTTTACCACTGCGGCATATTATCAACCTGTCGATTAAATTACACTTTAATAGTTCTGTGATTAATACTCTTCCACCTTCAACTAATAACCTTGTTATACCAACTTCTGAAACAAGTTTTGATGCCATGTCTTTTAGGCAGACTTTGCCGATAACATCAGGTTCCGATGTCATTCCAGCGCGTGACCAGTTTTCATTATGCAATTGCTTGAAGTTTTTTGGATCCCAGTTTCTGGGCACTGGGATGACAGGAGAAGGCGTTGGAATAACAGGAGGTTTGTGATTTGAATTGACTATCAAATAATTAATGTTTTTTATTTTTCTCTCTACTTCCTTATTTGTGATTACCCAAGTTATTACTTTATCTGCAGTCTTTGCAATATTATGCTCTTCCTGCAATTTTTCCTGGCTATCAATAATTAGCCTTATTGGCGATCTATTTTCAAGCCCTGGTAATCTGCAAGTTAAAAGTGGATCGTCATTAATGAGGGTATTGCTGCCAATCATAATTGCATCATATTTTGCTCTAAGCTCATGCACCCAATTTCTTGTATCCTCACTTGTTATCCATTTGCTATCGCCTGTAAATGTTGCGATTTTTCCGTCAAGAGTTGTTGCGATTTTGCAAGCTATAAATGGTCTATGTAATTCTTTAGTGGTTAAAAAACCGACATTCAGTTCTTCTGCCTCTTTTTGCATAATACCTTGCTCAACTTCAATTCCTGCTTCTTTCAGAGCTTTAATGCCTCCACCTAAAACTCTACTATCTGGGTCAATAGTTGCAATTACTACCCTTTTTACGCCAGCTTTTATGATTTTTGCAGTGCAAGGCCCTGTGACTCCGTGATGACAACATGGCTCAAGAGTGATATATATAGTTGCACCATGAGTTGAATCTTTAGTGTTTTGCAAAGCGATTACCTCTGCATGCGGACGTCCACCGATCCCTGTATATCCCTCACTAATAATTGTACCATCCTTTACAATAACACACCCAACAGCAGGATTTGGTGCAACATTTCCAAGACTTTTTTCTGCAAGCTTTAATGCAATTGACATGAAGTGATCATCTGTCATTAGAAAGAAGTCATTTCATAGGAGGTATCAAAAATTCTTCTGTGCTCGTGTATGGCAAATCTATCTGTCATACCTGAGATATAGTCACATATTATTACTGAACGCTGAGATTTACAAGCGAGTTTGCTCCACTCTGTGGGAAGTAATCCTGGATTTTCATAAAAACATTGAAAAAGTTCCTGTATTATGCGTTTTGCTTTGTTCATCGTTCTACTCAGTTTATAGCTTCTGTATATTTTCTCCATGTTGAATCTTTTCATTTCTTTTGTAGCATTCGCAACTTCTGGTGAAAATGTGACTAGCATTTTATTTAGACTTCTTACGTCTTCTACGCTTTTTATTTTGTGATCTTCAATATTTCTTTCAGTCTGAGAAACAACATCACTTATCATAGTTCCTATAGTTCCACTCAGTGATTCATGTATGAGTTTGTTCTGAGGCAATTCTGAATATCCGCTCCTTACGTCTTTAAACATTTTTCCAATTAAAGGGACATTCAGCAAATCTTCGATGGTTACTAAATTTGCTCTGAGTGCATCATCAAGATCGTGAACACTGTAAGCAATATCATCGGCAATTGAAGCAACTTGCGCTTCAATACTTGAAAATTCCTCAAGTTTTAGATCATATTTTTCATTATATTTTAATAACAGCTGATTATTTGTAGAAGACTCCGCATTTTGACCAAGCAAGGGACCGTTATGTTTTGCAACCCCTTCAACCACCTCCCAACTTAGATTCATACCATCAAAATCAGCATGTTTTTGTTCAAGATAAGTTAAAATCCTTATAGCTTGAACATTATGATCAAACTCATACTTCTCATTATCAAGATTCAAATCTTGAACTGATTTCTTTAGAGCATCTTCACCTGCATGACCAAATGGAGAATGACCAAGATCATGTGCGAGCGCTATGCATTCAGTGATATCCTCATTTAAGCTAAGTCTACGCGCAATGGACCTTGCAATTTGTGCAACTTCAAAGCTATGAGTAAGCCGAGTGCGATAGTAGTCGTGCTCATAATTGATAAAAACTTGTGTTTTGTACTCCAATTTCCTAAACGCATTAGAGTGAACAATGCGATCTCTATCACGCTGAAAGCAGCTGCGATTCTCATCTTCTGGCTCTTTGAAGTATCTCCCTTTTGTTTTGCTTGGAAAGCATGCATAATTTAATAGAAAATTATTGTTTGACATGTAAAATTTCTACTATAATAAATTATCAATAATAAACGGTGGTTACTATGTCAACAAATTACAACATCAACTTAACTGATAATGCACTAAAAAAAATCCACTCTCTTGCAGAGCAGGAAGGAGATAAGAGTTCCGTTTTGCGGGTTGCAGTTTCAGGTGGTGGATGTTCTGGCTTCAAATACAATTTTCTTATGGATCAAACGAATAAAAATCTATCTTTGGATGATGAAGATGATGATTATGATGATGAGTTTGATGACGAAGATGAAGATGATGACTATGAAGAAAGTGAGGACTATAGAAGCCACTCCAGTTTTAGCGAAAAAGGTAAAGATATAGTAATTAATGATGAAAATGGAAACCCTGTATTAATGGTTGATAATTGTTCAGCAAAATTTTTAAATAACTCAGTTATAGATTATACTGAGGATCTCAGTGGTTCTGGTTTTCAAATAAAGAATGCCTTTGCTAAGTCTCAATGTGGTTGTGGTAACAGTTTTTCGGTTTCCAAAATTTAGATGCCTTCTGGGTCTTTTAAACATGGATGATAATGTAGCTCTAGAACTAACTTCTGTAGATAAAAGCTTCAAGGATAATTCTGCTGTTGTAAAAGACATCAACCTAAGTGTCACAAGAGGGCAAGTAGTAGCGCTGATTGGCAATTCAGGTGCAGGAAAAACAACTATATTGCAAATCGCAGGCTTATTGGACAAGCCAACTTCAGGTATAGTTACGATAGATGGAATAAATTGCACACAAGCTAATAATAAGCATAAAACCCATGTAAGAAGAAATTTTCTTAGTTTTGTTTATCAATTTCACTATTTGTTACAAGAGTTATCGGTGTTGGAAAATATTATGCTTCCTCAACTCATTGCAGGAAAAAGCAAAGCTGAAGCAAAAAAAAATTCGCAAGCAATGTTGGGAAAATTTGGTCTGGAAAACAAAGCAAGTAGCATGGTATCTGAAGTTTCGGGTGGGGAAAGGCAGAGGATTGCAATTGCAAGAAGCATTATAAATTCTCCAAAGCTTTTACTTGCAGATGAGCCGACAGGAAATTTAGATCCAACAAATTCTTTTAACGTGTTTTTACTGCTACATTCATACGCAAAGGAAAATAACAGCTCTATGCTTATAGTAACGCACAATCATCTCCTTGCAGAAAAGGCAGACTGCATTTTCCAATTGAGAGATCGATCATTAGTGAAGTTGTGAATAGGAAAAATAGCACAATTTCTATGCCTTATACTTATCTAACCAATGATCATTAACAGAGTACAACTCGCATGAAACGCTTTCATTGCTTTTTATACACGGACTTTTTAACTTACGCTGTTTATTTAGGGAACACCCCGATAACATAAACACAGCTAAAACAAAAAATAATAGCTTTTTAAACATAACAAAACCTTTTCATTTATATTACTACACTCATTTCTCTTGTTTGTAAAGGTTAGGCATATTCTTTTACCCTTACCTCTTTTTTGACCTTTTGAGAAGAAATAGCTGCACTGTTTAAGCGCAGTTTTATATAACCATCTATGATTTGAGTCACTTCCTCTTCTTTATCCCTTAGAAAGTGATTAGTATCGTCTATTATATGGTATTTCATGTGATCACTTTTTACTGAATTTATTAACCTTTTTGCTAATTCTGTTACATCGCTTTCTTCTGAGATTGTATCGTTACTGCTTTGTATTACAAGCCCAGAAACTGGACAGGGAGAAAGAAAAGAAAAATCGTACTTAGTTACCGGAAGAGAAAGAGCAATAAAACCCACTATCTCAGGGCGACGCATTGTTAGCTGCATAGCCACCCATGCTCCAAAAGAAAAACCAGCGATCCAAATTGGAACGTTGCTAGGATTATGTTCCTGAAGCCAATCAATAGCTACCGCAGCATCAGTTAATTCTCCTATACCCTTATCAAAAGTTCCGGTAGATTTTCCCACACCACGAAAGTTAATTTTCAATGCAGAAAAATTGTTATCGATAAAAGACGTATATATACTATGTACAATTTTACTACCCATATTACCACCATATTGAGGGTGATGATGTAAAACCAGCACAACCGGCGCGTTGGCATCTTTGCTTTGGTGGTATTCACCTTCTATCTTTCTTGTTGCATTATTCAAAAAAACTTCTACCATGGTAACTCCTAACAAAAACCTGCTTGACAGGTATTGATGACATGAATTATTAATTATGTATTAATTTCGCTGTTTTTGCAATAAATTTTTTATCGTGTTAAAGCTAACGTACATAGTTATGGCTATAGTTGATGGTAAACTTATTTAAGTGACAGATGAGTCCATTCTCTTTAGAAAATAATGGTTGCATATATGCTGATTACAATGCAACTGCTCCAATTAGTGAAAATGTAAAAAAAAGTATATTTGAGGTCTTATTAAAACAAACGCTCAATCCATCATCACTACATAAAAGAGGACAAGAAGCGAGGAAGATTCTTCAGGATGCAAGAGATAACATACGTGATGCTATTGGTGTTCCAAGTGATAAAGAAATAGTTTTTACGTCTGGTGCGACTGAAGCGAATAACCTTGTTATGAGAGGAATAGCAGGCTATCTGCATGTAATTTCAGCTATAGAGCATCCTTCAATTCTTAATTCTGCATGTAATCCATATATAATACCCGTTAATCTGGAGGGCATTGTTGACTTTTTAGAGCTAGAAAAAATTCTAAGCGAACTTAAAGGAAACAAAGCAATAGTTTCAGTTATGATGGCAAATAATGAAACCGGAGTTATTCAGCCTGTTAAGGAAACAGCTAAAATAGCACACAAATTTGGAGCAGTTTGCCACACTGACACTGCTCAAAGTGTTGGGAAAATTAAAGTTAATATGGAAGATTTAGGAGTGGATTTACTCACTTTATCCGCCCATAAATTTGGCGGTGTAGCAGGCAATGGAGTTTTAATATTCAATAAAGAACTTGCGATAGAACCTATTATAATAGGTGGTGGACAAGAGAAGGGATTTCGTGGTGGTACGGAAAATATTGTTGCGATTGCAGGCCTTTCTGCTGCACTGCAAAATATTCCAGACCTTCTATCAAAAATGGATGAAGTAAAGGAGCTACGCGATCAATTAGAGTGTGAATTATTAAATCTTGCCAGTGATATAAGAATCTTCGGTAAAAATTCTAAGAGGCTGCCAAACACAAGTTTTATTTATATGCCAGGAGTAAAGAGTGATGTGCAGCTCATGCATTTTGACTTGAATCATATTGCAGTTAGTAATGGTTCTGCATGTTCTTCTGGAAAAGTTGAGCCTTCCCATGTTTTGCTTGCAATGGGGGCAACAAAAGAGCAAGCAGAGTGTTCAATTAGAATCAGTATAGGTCCAGAAACTAAACCACAAGACATAAAAAAAATAGTGAATTGTTGGTATAATATCTACAAGAAGAACACCTTGGTATAGATAATACGTGGTATCATGCAGGGAGCTATAAATTAGATGTAAAAACTTACTTGACAAACCTCGCCAGCCCCCTTATCATGATAGTGAAGGTATTCAGTTATCTTCATCTGTGCAGATTAAACAGCAAGAAAACAACGTAGTTGGCGTCTTGTTTTTAATTTTTTGCACTATGTGCACCTTATGTCTTCACAACATTCTGGGTTTTTACCTATATAAGCTGAAACGCGCTTATAAGTCGTTTAAGACAGTATAGTATGCCAATTTGCAGGATTAGAGAGTGACAACTAGCTAA
>NZ_JAPQLJ010000013.1:0-13547 GCF_028982115.1 Wolbachia endosymbiont of Drosophila tsacasi
CAGAAAAAGTAGAGAGGAAGTTAAGACGTTTTTGAAGTAAAATAGAACGTTTTTTCAAAGAGGTGTAATATGGGAAACAGAAGGGAATATACAATAGAGTTTAAATTGGAAGCAATAAAACTAGTAAGAGAAACAGGTCAACCGTCAGCAAAAATAGCAAGAGATTTAGGCATGAGTGGAGATTTATTAAGCAGATGGGTAAGAAAATATAATGAAAAAATGTCAGGAGTAGATGCATTTCCAGGCAAAGGAAAGTTAGCTACTTATGACAAAGAAAGGTTTGACTTAAAGAAAGAGTTAGCAAGAATAACTAGGGAAAGAGACATTTTAAAAAAAGCCCTGGGATATTTTGCCAGCCAAAAGGAGTAAAATATTCTTTTATAAAAGAGCATAGAAGCAGCTATAAAATACAGGAGTTATGTAGGTTTTTAAATGTATCTGCTTGTGGTTATTATAAATGGGTTGCTCAGGAGAAAAGCAATAAAGAATTAGCAAGAGAGGAGCTTCTAGCAGATATTCAAAAAATATATCAAGCATCACAATGCAGGTACGGAGCTCCTAAAATCCATGCTGAACTAAAAGCTTTAGGCAAAAATTATAACATCAAAACAGTGCAAGATGTAATGCAAAAAAATGGCATTTAAGCTAAGCTTAGAAGAAGATTCAAAACTAAAAAACAGCAAACAGACAGTAGGATTATAGCTCCAAATATCCTGGATCAAAATTTTACTACGGACCAGCCCAATAAGGTATGGGTAACTGATATTACTTATATAAAAACCAAAGAAGGCTGGCTATATTTGGCAGCAATAATTGACTTATATTCACGTATGGTAGTTAATGAGTAGTCCAATGGATAAACAATTAATTATAGATGCTTTATTTATGGCTGTTAATAAACGCAAACCCGCCAAAGATCTACTGTTTCATAGTGATCAAGGGTCACAATATACTTCTAAAAAGCACCAATTCTTATTAAATAGAAAAAATATTATCTCTAGCATGAGTCATAAGGGTTGTTGTTATGATAACTCACCTGCAGAAAGCTTTTTCAGCTCACTCAAAAGAGAGCTACTTATTGATCCTTCACAACACTCTGCTCAACAATCTAGAACTGCCATATTTGAATACATTGAAATTTTTTATAATAAACAACGACGTCATTCTACTATTAACTATTGCATCCCTGAACAATTTGATGCATCATTTTCATGACAAAAACGTCTTAACTTCCTCTCTACTTTTTCTGGGTAAGGTCACACGTAGCGGGATACTTAACCGTCATACCACCGCAGACCGTCATACCGCGATTCATTCGCGGTATCTCTTAGCCGCTAACACGTACTTAACCGTCATACCGCCGCGGCGCTAACAACTGTACGAACGTTGTAGTTTGGGCCACCAGTGGGCAGTGCCCAGACACTGGAATGACACCATTTGCTGTCTTCAAAAACGAATGTTCGTACAGTTGTGGAGTGAGATCAAAGAATTGCAGAATTAAGTGTGAATGGTTACAGAGTAATTTCAAAGTGCATTTGCAGTTGGACTGGCTGAATGGATACATTTAATGAGAGTCCCATTTCACGGTGTTCAAATCTACTCCTTCTTGTACCATCTCCCAAAGTGGGCTCATTTCTCTCAGTCGGCCAATATTTTTAGCAACAAGATCTGCTGCGTACAAAACTTCTTCTTTAGTTGTAAATCGGCCTAGGCCAAATCTAATTGATGAATGCTCAAGGTCATGGCCATTATTTAGCGACCGTATGACATAAGAAGGCTCAAGAGACGCAGACGTGCACGCAGAACCAGAACTTACTGCTAAATCCTTGATTGCCATGATAAGAGACTCACCCTCAACATAGGGAAAGCTCAAGTTTAGATTGCCAGGAATTCTATTTTCATAATCACCATTTAAAACAATATCAGGAAATGCTTCTTTTATCTTATTGTACAAAATATCTCTCAGTCCTTCCAATTTGCTTGCTTCTGTTCCCATTTCTTCTTTAGCAATACGTGCCGCTTCACCAAAACCAACTGCAAGAGGTGTTGGAATTGTTCCAGAACGCATACCTCTTTCTTGTCCACCACCACTAATCAATGGTATCAGCCTAACACGAGGATTCTTTCTACGGACATATAATGCGCCTATTCCCATAGGTCCATAGATTTTGTGGCTAGAGAGACTCATAAGATCAATGCACATCTCATTAACATCAATTGGAACTTTTCCAAAGCTTTGAGCTGCATCTGTATGGAAAAATATATTATGCTTTCTGCATATTTTACCAATCTCCTTTATAGGCTGAATTACTCCGATTTCATTGTTTACCATCATCACTGAAACCAGGATTGTTTTATCAGTAATTGCTTCCTCAAGCTTTAATAAATCTATAATTCCGTTTTGCTTAACAGGCAAATATGTAACTTTAAAGCCTTCATTTTCCAGATGCCGACAAGAATCCAGAACACACTTATGCTCCGTGCAGACAGTTATTATATGATTTCCTTTATTTTTGTAAAAGTGAGCAACGCCCTTGATTGCTGTATTATTTGACTCAGTTGCACCTGAGGTAAAGATAATTTCTTTGCTATCTGTGTTCACCAGATCAGCGATGTGTTTCCTTGCTTTTTCCACTGCTTCTTCAGCAGTCCAACCAAATGAATGGCTGCGAGAGTGTGCATTACTGAATTCACCAAAATAAGGTATCATTACCTCCAAAACACGGGGATCCACTTTAGTAGTAGATTGATAATCAAGAAATATTGGTAATTTTATTTTAGTATCATGTATTTTCTTATTTTCAACATTCATAAAGCTACCACAGAGACAAAATTTACAACTATTTAATAGCACTAAAACTTAAATTTTTCAAGGTATAACTTTGCATCAACAAACATTGTCACCAAAGGGATGTGTGTATGACGCTGATTCACCCTGTGACGGCAGCGCCCCTATGATGTCATCCCAGTGCTCCTTTAGCTACAAACGTTAAGAAATTTACCAAATAAAAAAAAGGCAAAAGAAGCTCTAGTCATTGTCTATTTTCAGTATTGGCGTTTTTCAAGTCTTAAACACTGCAATTTAGCTGCTTTTAAATGCAACTAACCTTAGCTAAAATGTTTAAGAAATTTACCAAGCAGAAAAAAAGGCAAAAAAAACCCCGTGTTAGCTAGTTGTCACTCTCTAATCCTGCAAATTGGCGTACTATACTGTCTTAAACGACTTATAAGCGCGTTTCAGCTTATATAGGTAAAAACTCAGAAATGTTGTGAAGACATAAGGTGCACATAGTGCAAAAAATTAAAAATAAGACGCCAACTACGTTGTTTTCTTGCTGTTTAATCTGCACAGATGAAGATAACTGAATACCTTCACTACCATGATAAGGGGGCTGGTGAGGCTTGTCAAGTAAGTTTTTTGTATCTTAACCTTAGATTTGAGAAATCTTATAGGCTTTTGTTCTCATGAAAATTATGTTCTATGAGTAAATTAATGTTATCCTTTTTTGTTGATCTAAAGTTTTTTATGTTCATACACTTACGTGTTCATAGTGTTTATTCGCTGCTTGAAAGCTCGGTTAAAATTGAGGAGCTGATTAGCTTTTGTTTGCAGAACAAAATGCCAGCGGTTGCAATTACTGATTCAGGCAACTTGTTTGGCTCGCTCGAATTTTCAGAATATGCAGCAAGTAGGGGAATACAGCTAATAATAGGATGCAATATTATAGTTAAACATTCAGAACAAAATTTACCTATATTATTGCTTGCAAAAAATGAGCAAGGGTATACTAATTTAGTCACTTTGGTGAGTGAGTCTTTTAAAAAGCGCAAGAATAACAGCGATATTCCTTACGTTGATTTTGATGAGCTATTGAGTTCAAGTACGGGTCTGATCACTTTAACCGGTGGATGTTTGGCTCAACTATTGTTGGGGCAGGATAAAGAAACGGTTGAAAAACTGCTTTCAGCATTCGATGGTCATTTATATGTTGAATTGCAGCGTCATGGGCTGAGCAAGGAGCTAGAGCTTGAAGAAGCTTTGATAGACTTTGCTTATCAGCGCAATATACCACTAGTTGCAACAAATGATGTGTTTTTTCCAAATAGGTCTGACTATGAGGCTTATGATATATTAACGTGCATATCGGAGGGGAGTTATGCCCTGGAGAATAACAGAAAGAAGTTAACTACTGAGCATTACTTCAAATCTGTGGCAGAAATGGAGGAACTGTTCAGCGACATTCCCGAAGCAATTCATAACACTTTAGTGATAGCTAAGCGGTGCTCTTACATGCCAAGAAGCAGGCAGCCTATCTTGCCTAAATTTCCTTGTCGAGAAAATAAAACTGAGAATGAAGAACTGAGGGAGCAGGCAGTTGCAGGATTAGAATTCCGCATTGCGAATGAGACAGATATAGACCTTAAACAATACTACGATCGGCTGAATTACGAACTAAGCGTAATAACTTCGATGAACTACGCTGGCTACTTTTTGATAGTTTCTGATTTCATTCGTTGGAGCAAAGCAAATGGCATTCCAGTTGGGCCGGGAAGAGGTTCAGGAGCTGGATCAATTGTTGCTTGGGGCTTACAGATTACAGACCTTGACCCAATAAAGTTTGGCCTAATATTTGAAAGATTTTTGAATCCGGATCGTGTATCGATGCCTGACTTTGATATCGATTTCTGCCAAGAGAAAAGGGACCTGGTTATTGATTATGTTCAGAAAAAGTACGGTTATGTTGCTCAAATAATCACTTTTGGAAAATTGCAAGCAAGGGCAGTATTGCGTGATGTTGGTAGAGTATTGCAAATGCCTTACTCTCAAGTGGATAAAATATCTAAAATGGTTCCATTTAATCCAGTAAATCCTGTAACTTTATCGCAAGCGATAGAGCTTGATCAAAACCTGCAGAAAGAACGAGATAGTGATGAGGTAATTGCAAAGCTTCTTGATATATCACTAAAGCTCGAAGGAATATATCGTCACGTTTCAACTCATGCTGCTGGAATTGTAATATGTGATCAAAAATTAGAAAATTTTGTTCCCATCTATTATGATCCAAATTCGGCTCTGCCAATCACTCAATACAGCATGAAATATGTGGAGAAAGCTGGGTTAATAAAATTTGATTTTCTTGGCCTTGGCACCTTAACACTGATAGATCATGTATGTCGTTTAATTAATCGTAATGAAAAAAAGATCGATATTTCTTCAGTTCCTTTAAATGATCAAAAAACCTATGAGATGCTCTCTAGCAGTGATTCAATTGGAGTGTTCCAGCTTGAAAGTTCGGGAATGAGAGAAGCTTTAATCAAATTAAAGCCAGATTGCATTGAAGATATTATCGCTTTAATTTCCCTTTATCGTCCAGGACCTATGGATAACATTCCAACTTATATTGCAAGAAAGCATGGCCTTGAAAAGCCAGATTATATTCATCCGTTACTCGAAGGAGTGTTAAAAGAAACATTTGGGGTAATAATCTACCAGGAGCAGGTAATGGAAATAGCCCGTATTCTCTCTGGATATAGTCTTGCAGAAGCAGATTTGCTGAGACGCGCCATGGGTAAGAAAATTAAGGAAGAGATGGATAAACAACGTGCACTTTTCATCCAAGGAGCAACAAAGAATGGCGTTGATTATGACAGGGCAAGTTATATCTTTGACCTTGTTGCAAAATTTGCTGGTTATGGATTTAATAAATCTCACGCAGCTGCATATGCGGTTATATCTTATCAAACGGCTTACCTTAAAGCTAATTATCCATTAGAATTTTTTACAGCACTAATGAATCTAAATATTGATGATAGAGATAAACTGAATTTATTTTATCATGCAGCAAAGTTCAGTGGCGTTACCGTTCTTCCACCTGATATAAACAAGTCTCAAGCTGAATTCTCAATAGAGGGTGAGTGCATACGTTATGGTATTGCTGCCTTGAGGAATGTTGGTTTTTCTATAGCAGAAGGAATAGTGAACACACGTTCAAGCGCTTATAAGGACATATGGGAATTCATTCAAAATTCAGGTCATATAATAAATAAGAGAGTGCTAGAAAGCCTAATTAAATCCGGGGCATTCGATAGCGTGCATAAGAACAGAAAGCAGCTATATGAGTCAATGGACATGCTGATTTACTTTGCAAATAAAAACAAACAGGATAGGGAATCAAGTCAAGCTGCTTTGTTTGGTAGTCTTGATGTCCTCAAACCGAAATTTGAGAATGTGGAAGATTTTGATGAAGAGGAAAAATTAGAGCATGAGTTATTTTCACTAGGATTTTATTTAACTAATCATCCACTTGAAAAATTTGGAATTCTTCTGGAAAAGTTAAATATTGGGTTTATCGGAGAAAATAGAACAGCAAAAACTGCTGGGGTAATATTAAATGCACGTATGAGAACCTCAGAGCGTGGAAGGTTTATTATACTCACACTTTCTGATCCCCATAACGTTTCTGAAATAGCATTTTATAATAATGAAATAATAGAAGAAAAAAGAGATTTATTTTCACCAGGAACATTTGTGATAATTGATCTTGAAGCTTCGGAAAATACAACAAGATTAGCAGGCAAGGATATATCTGAGTTTACAAAAAGAATCGCTTCTACAATAAAGGAATTAGTTCTCACCACTGAGTGCACGGATTCGCAAAAAGCCGCTATGGAATTAAACACAATATTGAAAGATGAAGGCAGAACCAAAATAATGCTAAAACTTCTTCTTGAAAAACATAAAGTGAGCATCTTATTACCAGGTGCATACTCAATTGCTCCTCAAGTTATTTATGAAATATCTAACTTAAGCTGGATTAAAGGCGTAGAAATTAATACAAATAACTTGCTTATATAAAAAAGCTTTATATAATGAAATATTTAATCGGTATTAAAGGAAGATATAGTGAATCTTTATGAATTTACTTTTATAGCACAACAAGGATTGTTACAGCAAGAAGTAGAGGAGATGGTACAAGAGCTAGCTGTTTCATTGAAAAATATTAAAGCAGATGTTATTTTCCAGAAGATCAAGAGTCTTATGGAAAGGCAAAATAGTACGCTTACAAAACAAGAGTTAGAAACGCGTGCTGAAAACATTAAAGAAGGTCTAGTTGCTTACTCTGATTTCTTGGAAGATCTTACAAAAATTTTATGGGTTGAATTGGAAGAAGATCTTTCAAATTTGAAAGAAGTGAAGTCAAAAATCGATAAAGAGTTGAAAGATGACCTAAAAGATTTAGGAATAGCGCAAGATTTTATAAAATTTCTAGGAGGCAGTGAGCAAATTACTAAAAGTGCGTTTATCCATAATGCAGCAAATGCTTTGAAGAGAAATATTTCAGAACATCTAATAAAGATTTTTCAAGATATTTTGAAAGATTTTAGAATAAACGGTCCAACTCAATCGAGCAAAGCATTGGAGATGCTTTTGGAAAACATTGAAGCATCGGGATTAATCAAGCATGAACATTGGGGTCTTTTGGATTTTGCATATCCAATAAATAAGATGAAGAGCGGTCATTATTGTATAATGTGCATAAGTTCTACTGCAAGCATTCTGGATGAATTTGTGCGTAGAATGAAACTTAATGAGAACATTATTCGCCACTTGTCTGTGCAGGTTGATAAATTTTTTGAAGGTAAATCTTATATGATGAATAAACAAATTGAGGAGCAAAGCGCATAATGATGAAAAGACGAAATAGTTTTAATAATTCTTACGTATCTGTAAATAATAGGACTGGCTTTAGGCGTTCTAAAGTTTGCCCTCTTGCTACGTCTAAAGATGAAGACATAGATTATAAGAATACAGATTTATTATCCAAGTTTACCTCTGACTATGGTAGGATATTACCTAGAAGATTAACAGGCGTATGTACAAAAAAACAAAGGAAGTTACGCTTAGCGATCATAAGGGCACGTTTTTTAGCTCTTGTTCCTTACTGTACTAAAAAAGTTTAGGTAATTTATGTTGATAATTTTAAAGCAAAATATAAGGACTTTAGGTAAGCTTGGTGAAGTTGTCAAAGTTAAACCAGGTTATGCACGTAATTTTCTTTTTCCACAAAAAAAAGCGGTGAAGGCTACCAAGGAGAATTTAGCAAAACTAGAAGAACAACGTTTATTGCTGGAGGAAGAGAATACAAAAAGATTAAATGTAGCAAAAGAGCTTGCATTGTCACTACATGATAAGTTTGTGGTATTGATAAAGCAAGCTTCAGAGGATGGTAAAATTTTTGGTTCTGTAACAACACGTGAAATTGCGAAGGTTTTACTACAAGAAGGACATGCGATAGATCACCGTAGTTTATCTTTTGGTGGAATAAGCATCAAAAACTTGGGTGAATACCAAGTAAACGTAGAATTACATAGTGAAGTAGTAGTACCAATTACTATATACGTCGTGAAATCCGAAACAGATGCAAATGAGCTAAGGCAAGTAAAATTGCAAAATCAGAAGTCTGAGCAACAAGAAGGTGAAGAAGTGGAGCAAGAAGATGCAAATAACAAATAGCAGTGAATAAAATATATCAACTATTCCTGTCATTCCAGTGCCTTTTTTTTCTGTCATCCCAGTGCGTGACACTGGGATCTAGCATGTTCAAAGATAAGACGGGGGTCATTTAATGATCCCGCGCTATAGCCAAAAAGAAATGTCTTCCATTTGGGAGGAAAATAATAAATTTAATATATGGCTTAAAATAGAAAAACTAGCGTGTGAAGCTCAAGCAGAGTTAGGAGTGATTCCAAATAGTGTTGCTCAGAAGCTCTCTGGTGCTATTGAATTTGATATTGAACGTATCAACGAAATTGAATCCATTGTAAAACATGATGTTATAGCTTTTTTAACATATGTTGCTGAAGAAGCGGGAATTGATGTTCGTTATCTCCACTATGGAATGACAAGTTCTGATGTTTTGGATACATGCCTTGCGGTGCAGTTGAAAGAGTCATGTGATATTTTACTCGGGAATCTAGAAAATTTACTTGCAGTATTAAAAAAAAAAGCTGAGGACTATAAAGATATTGTTTGTGTTGGGCGCAGTCATGGAATGCATGCAGAACCAACAACTCTTGGATTAAAATTTGCTAGATTTTATGCTGAATTTAAACGCAATTATCAGAGATTAATTAGCACGCAAAAAGAGATCTCAATTTGTAAAATATCAGGTGCAGTAGGTAATTTTGCAAATGTTGATCCGTTTGTTGAAAAGTATGTAGCGAAAGAAATGGGACTCATACCTGAAACCATATCATCTCAAGTCATTCCTCGTGATAGACATGCCATGTTCTTTTCGGTTTTGGGAGTGATTGCAAGCTCAATAGAAAATATTGCAATTGAAATTCGTCATTTGCAAAGAACTGAAATCGGCGAAATTTCTGAGCATTTTTCCATTGGGCAAAAGGGAAGCTCTGCTATGCCACACAAATGCAATCCTATTTTAAGTGAAAATCTGACTGGACTCTCACGTTTAATACGCAGTTATGTTTTTCCTGCGTTAGAAAATGTTGCATTGTGGCACGAACGTGATATATCACACTCGTCTGTGGAAAGATGCATTGCTCCTGATGCTTGTATAACAATGGATTTTGCTTTAGTGCGATTAACAGATTTGATAGATAAATTGGTAATCAATAAGGAAAACATTGAAAAGAACTTAAATTCTTCAAAAGGTTTAGTTTTCTCACAGCGTGTATTGCTTGAGTTAGTAAATAGTGGTTTGGCGAGGGAAGAAGCGTATAAAATTGTTCAGAGCAATGCAATGAAAGTAAAACAAAACAACAGTGATTTTCTGGCCGAATTGAAACAAGATAAACCTTTACTTAAGGTTATTAACTCGGAAAAACTTGAATCTTTGTTTGATTTGAAATATTATACAAAGCATGTAGGTCACATATATAGCAAGGTTTTCAATTAGGCTGAGTAGCTCAGTTGGTAGAGCAGGAGGATCATAATCTCTTGGTCGGGGGTTCAACTCCCTCCTCAGCCACTCGAACTAAACTATGTTTAGCAAGATAGTGCTATTGGTGAAGTAGTGCGACCCAGTGTCAGCTACTTGGAATGGTTAAGTTGTATATCCACTTAGGTGTACAGTTTAGAGGACAATAGACAAGAGATTGTGAAAAGGGTTTAGCTTTTGGCCTATGATCTCTTTAAATGACAGAATTTCACTACAAAACTTAACTTTCTTCTATGCAATTAGCTAGGTCAAGAAAGGTGAATCTATCTCTTGTTGCAAACGCAAGATCGACCACTTTACAATATTGTTCTTTATTCCAACTGAGGTGCTCTGGTAAGTGCGGAATTGATAGATCTTCAAATACTTTTTGCAGGTATTTTGCAGGTAGTAAATTTTGCTTAATTAAATTGGAAATATTAGTCCATTCTTTACAAATAATCTCTTGGATTTTTTGCTGCATAATTTGCTTCTGTTCAAAAGTTCTTACAAATTCGATATTATCAAAGCACTGAGTTATATGTTTTACATCTAAAGTGGTCGGGTTGATAATCGGGTTTTGTATTGATAATATCTTTTCCTGCAAATTAGCCATGGTAATCGTCGCAACAGCAATTTTTTCGCCATGTAGTGAGGAATGATCTCTTGTTACCATTTCCATTGCGTGAGTTATCATATGCTCTCCTTGGCTTGCAGAATAGCTGCCCTTTGATATTACCATTCCAAGTCCTGAAATTAGTAGAACTTCCATAAGTAATAGGACCACTTTTCTACTTCTTTTAGTAAGCGCCGTATACTCTCTTAGCAAAATTTGCTCCAAATCGCGAACAAGTGTAAAAGGTAATTCATTGTATTCTGTGCCAAGCAACAAATGAGATAGTAGCCAGTCAGCCTGAACTGTCGAACGGCAAATGAAATCTGCAAATCCGCTTAATGTGAGGCGCAGTGGTGCATTGGTAAGTATGTCTATATCTATATATATCGCTCTTGGAAGATGTGCTTTGAACGATTTTTTGTATCCATTTACTAATATTGAAGCATTTGCGGATGTATATCCATTCATGGAAGCGGCTGTTGGGAACGATATATAATCTTTTTTCTCGAGGTAGCTTGCATATTTGCAGATGTCGTTAACGGTGCCGCTACCAAATGCAACTATTAAGTCACTGTCTTTTGCTTTGTTTCTAACTAGATTTACGGTTTCAAAAGAGGCAAGTGAAAGATTAGTACCCATGGTTGATGTCATTCCAGCCCGTGACGCTGATTTTTTTTCCTGGATCCCAGTCTCGGAGGACTGAGATGATAAAATGTAGGGAGCATCCGAAATGATATGAGGTTTTGCAAGAGGCATAATGGTATTGCTCGGAATAATTAAGTGAGAAATTTTATTAAATACGTTTTTGTTTAAAAGTTTTGCTGTATTTTCATCTGCAACTAGAAAGATGTCATTTCCGTGTCGTATGCATATTTTATAGATATCATCAGCAAGGTGGTAATCTGTTACTACTTCCCTTAGAAAAGTTTGTTCGGCTTGATGTAATATTTGTTTTAAATAGTGCATAGAGTGTTTACAATATAGCAATATAAGTATTTTAAGATTGACATGAAGATTGACCCTGTAGAGCTAACTAAGAAATTGATCTCTTTTGAGAGTATAACACCAAGGGACGGCGGAGCAATAGAGCATATAGCAACAATCTTCAAGAAAGGTGGCTTTGACTGTGAGATTTTAGAATTTGGTGATAAAGTTAAAAATCTTTATGCGAAATATATAAACGGAGTACCAAATTTGTGCTTTGCTGGGCATGTTGATGTTGTACCACCGGGTCAGTTAAAAGATTGGGCATTTGGTCCATTTAATCCAGAAGTTAGAGATGGAATGCTATATGGAAGAGGAGCAGCTGATATGAAAAGCGGAATAGCTGCATTTATTGCTGCTATGGCAAATTTAATTGCAGAAAAGTTTCAATTTAATGGTTCGATAAGTGCATTGATTACCAGTGCTGAAGAAAGCACGGAAGAATATGGAACAAAAGCAGTTTTGGAATGGATGAAAAGTAAGCAAAAAAAGATAGATTTTTGTGTAGTTGCCGAACCAACCAGTAGTGAGAAATTAGGTGATACCATAAAAATAGGCAGAAGAGGTTCTGTAACATTTGAATTAATTTGCCATGGAAAACAAGGACACGTTGCCTACCCAGACCTAGCAGATAATCCAATATATAAGGTAATATCGATATTGAGTAAGGTAAAAGATACTACTTTTGATCATGGTAATAAATATTTTCAGCCTTCACATTGCGAAGTTACTACTATCGATGTTGGAAATAATACTAGCAATCTAATACCTAGTTCAGCAACTACACGTTTTAACATTCGATATAACGATACACAAACACCTGACGGCTTATATAAGCTGATTGATGAAATATGCTCCAGTGTAACTAACGATTATAAACTTTCTATGCATAGCAGCAGGGACGTCTTCCTCTCTACTCCTGATAGAAATACTGATATTATGCTTGATGCGATAAATAAAGTTACCAGTATTGATGCTGTGCTGAGCACAAGTGGTGGCACATCTGACGCTGCGTTTATCAAAGATGTTTGTCCAGTGATTGAATTTGGTATAATCAACAAAACCGCACATCAGATAAATGAAAGCGTATTAGTAAATGATATACACAAATTAACAGCTATATATAAGGAATTCATAGAAAATTATTTCAATCCCACTAATAAAATATTGAATCAGGTCAACGTAGTTAGTAATATACCTAGTGGTCCATTGTTAGCTTAAATGTAATCAGATCTCTTACATAACTGTTGTTTGAGTAACAACTGCCAGCGTGTGACGCAAAAACCATGGGAGCTACAAAAACTACTTGACAAACTCCGCCAGCCCCCTTATCATGAAGCTGAAGCTATTTATTTATCTTCTCTGTACAGATTAAGTGACAAAAAAACTCAACGTATCTGGTGTCTCATGTTTAATTTTTTGCACTATGTGCACCTTATGTCTTTATAAAACTTCTAGGTTTCTACCTATACAAGCCGAAACGCGCTTATAAAGCGTTTAAGACAGTAAAAGACGTCAAATAGACAAGGGAGAATTTGAATACTAGCCACTCTGGGGTTTCTTTGCCTTTTTTTCCGCTCAGTAAATTTCTTAACGTTTATAATTTAGGTTAGTTGCATTTAAAAACGGCTGAATCGTAGCGTTTAGAATAAAAAACGCCAATATTTTGAAGTACATATAAATAACTAGTCACCAACGGGGCTTCTTTTGCCTTTTTTTTATTTGGTAAATTTCTTAATATTTGTGGCTAAACGACAACCGTCATCCCGCTGCTTGTTAGCGGGATCTAGAGATATCGTGTCGGGATGACGAGGATGCCGCCGCGAACTTGTCATTCCAGTGCTTGACACTGGAATCCAGTTTTCCATATAATCTCATCGAAAATGTTGTAACCACTTTCTATGCTAGTTTGCTTACTTACAAGCAAACTTTTCTGGATCCCAGTGTCTGGGCACTGGGATGACAGCATCATAAAGAAACCAGTGTCAGCTACTTGAATGACATCATAG
>NZ_JAPQLJ010000014.1:0-14566 GCF_028982115.1 Wolbachia endosymbiont of Drosophila tsacasi
TTGCACTTAAAAGCAGCTAAATTGCGGTGTTTAAGACTTAAAAAACGCCAAATACTGAAAATAGATGTTAACCGGGGCTTCTTTTGCCTTTTTTTTCATTTGGTAAATTTCTTAATATTTACAGCTAAACGACAACTGTCATCCCGCTGCTTGTTAGCGGGATCTCTTGTTAGCGCCGCGGCGGTATGACGTAGGGAAACCTTTCTTGGGTTAGCTATAAAACTAATCAGCATCTTGTTTAGCACATACAAATTAAGTTTTTCAATATAGTGCTAAACCTTGCAAATCTGTTATAGCTACTTCTTTCAATTTAGTGAGGGGTTTTGACAGTACACATGCTCTTTCACTAGCTATCAACTTAAATACCACAGAAGTTACAATCGTTTTAAGTATCACAGAAGTTACAATCATTGCATTTATATTCTGTGCTTTAACATTTACTCTACTTTCTATTGGAAGCTTTATCCCCCCTACATCATTACGTACAGCAGTATGATTTATTTCATTTTCAGTTCCACTACTATTCTGCAACAAGATATCCCTATTAACTTTTGTTTCAACATTTTTGTCACTACTACCATTGTTAAAATTTAATCCCTCATCTCTTCTACTTTGTCTTTTTTGTCTTTTTTCTTTTAATTTTAATTCAGTTTCTCTTTTATCAAGGGTAGGAAATGGGATGTGAGTTTTTTCCTGACCATCTTGATTTATAGCTCTTGTTATATTGAAAACTTCGTTGCTTTGACATGATATTGTATCAGTAAGTGGTGTGTAGATTTTTTCTTCACTATCTTGATATTTTATAGTTATTGTTGCATTAAGAATGTCTTTCAGAATATCGTTTTCTCTAGCTATGTCTAAAATTTTTGAATAACTTTGCGATCATGTAATGCGGCAAGTAACTTATCAGTTACTTTTTGATTGTTTTGATGTTTTATAGTTATTGTTGCGTTAAGAATATCTTTCAGAATACGGTTCTCCTTAGAGATTTTTAAAATTTCTTCAATAGCTATACTATTTCTACGCAGTATAGCATAAGTAAGTGGTGTGTAAGTCACTTCCCGGCTCTCTGAATGTTTTATAGTTGTTGTTGCGTCAAGAATGTCTTTCAGAATACCGTTTTCTTTAGCTACTCTTAACAATTTCTCAACAGCTATACTATTTCTATGTATAGCATAAGCAAGTGGTGTAAAAGTTGATTCTTTACCCCGATGTTTGCTTACTTCCATAGTAAGAACCCTTTGTTTTTTCTCTTTAGATATTTTTTCTAGTTCTTCAGCAATGCTACTTTTTTTGCCTTTTATTTTTGATGCTAATTTTAAAATACTTTTTTCATCTTTCTCTTTCAATTTCGAATCATTTACCTGATAAGTCGTTTTTTTCTCAAGATCTTTTTTATTGCACTCAACATAACATTTCCTCTCTTCGTGGTTATAATATTTGCTTTTATGAATCAGTTGTGTTGATAATGTATTAATTGCATAGTTAAAACACTGTTTTATAAAGTAAAATTTTAGTAGACCACCTTACAAGAACGTTTCTTGCTAATTCTGAATCAGAAAAAAGACACAGTAAAGTCATTTGTAAGGGAAGAACGAAACTTGTAGCTAGCGTGAATCAGATTTACCGACAATTTGAAAAATGAAAACTCGTCATCCCGCTGCTTGTTAGCGGCTAAGAGACACCGCGGTGGCATGACGATAAGGTTCCAGTGTCAGCTACTTGAGTGACACAGTTTTTGCTTAAACCCGTAACGTTCGTACATTTTGCTAAAAGTTCAAATATCAACATCATGCACGTTGAGTGCATTGCTATTAATAAAATCACGGCGTGGTTCAACTATATTACCCATTAGTATTGAAAATATGGAATCAGCTTCTTCACAATCTTTTATTTCAACCTTCAATAAAGTTCTAGCCTCAGGATTTAACGTAGTATCCCATAGCTGATCAGCATTCATTTCACCAAGACCTTTAAATCTCTGCAGAGTTAAACCCTTTTTACCATAGTCCATTATTATTTTTGCAAGCGTACTTGGAGAAGTGATTCTTATTTCAGTTTCTTGTGACTTTAAAAATGAATCACCATTAAATAAATTACTTATATCATCAAGCAAACTTAATATGTTTTGCATATCTTTGCCTTCAAGCATACTAAGTGCAAATATATATTTGTCTGCCAATCCTTGAAATAATTTAGAGATGTGAATTTCTTTTTCTTCATCTTTTATTTCTACTTCCCAAGTATATTCGCTGTACATTAACTTTAAATATTTTAATATTTCATTAGCAGATAACAGTGCATTCTTTTTGCTTAAAATTAGCAATGACTCTAAGAGATTTTGTGGTATTTCTCTATCATAATTTTTGCTAATATTAGAAATGCTAACGCATTTATTCAAAATAAGGCGCAAGTCGTTAAATTCTGTAGCTGTACTACTTAGTGTTAATCTTTTAACTGCTGAGTTTATTATATACTCTTCAAAAGTTTCATCATCTTTAATATAAGTGTCTTTAGCATTCTTTGTAACTTTATAGAGGGGCGGCTGTGCTATGTATAAGTAGCCTTTTTCAATAACTTCACGCATGTGTCTAAAAAAGAAAGTTAGAATCAAAGTTCTGATATGTGAACCATCAACATCTGCATCTGTCATGATGATAATTTTATGATATCTAGCTTTTTCAATATCGAAGTGTTCACTCCCTATTCCAGCACCAATTGCAGTAATTAAAGAGCCTATTTCTGCAGATGAAAAAATACGATCTAAACTTACACGTTCTACGTTTAGAATTTTTCCTCTTAAGGCAAGCACTGCTTGTGTTTTACGATTACGCCCCTGCTTTGCAGTACCACCTGCTGAATTACCCTCTACTATAAATAATTCCGATAACTCAGGGGCTTTTTCCTGGCAATCAGCAAGCTTTCCTGGCAGAGTTGCAATATCAATATTGTTTTTGCTTTTAACTAACTCTCGTGCTTTTCTTGCGGCTTCTCTTCCTTTTGCTGATCTGATTGCTCTTTCTACTATACTTGCTGCCAATTTGGGATCAGTTTCAAGGATTGTGCTCAATTTATCAGAAACTATGCTCTCCACAACTGTACGCGCTTCAGAACTAACTAGTTTATCTTTTGTTTGTGAAGAAAACTTAGGATCAGGCATCTTGAGAGATAAAACACAAGTTAAACCTTCTCTAACATCCTCTCCAGTTAAATTTACTTTTGCTTTCTTTAAAAACCCTTCATTAGTTGCATAGTTATTGATACATCTAGTTAGTGCAGATCTAAATCCTGCCAAATGCGTACCACCATCTCGTTGCCTTATATTATTCGTGAAGCATAACATATGCTCATAGTAGGAATCATTCCATTCCATCGATATTTCCAAGCTGATGCCAAGATCTTCTGCATCTCCTTTCATACTGGCAATTTTAGTTACATGTGTCTTATTCTTATCTAAGTACCGCACAAAATTCGCTGTACCAAAATTGTCTTTAGATTGATTGCTCTGATTAAAATGAGATTCTGTATATGGTTCATTGTGCAGATCACGTAAAGTAATGTCGATATTTGAATTTAAAAATGCTAATTCTCTTATACGACTTTCAAGCGTTGAGTAACTGAAATCAATGCCATTAAAAGTCTCTGTTGATGGCATGAACGTGACTTTAGTTCCTCTTTTGTTTGTATTTTCGTTGACTACCTTTAAAGGTTCAATAGATTCACCACTTTCAAAACGCATAAAGTGTTCTTTCTTATTGCGCCAAATAGTTAATTCCAACCAGCTTGATAATGCATTCACAACTGAGATTCCAACACCATGTAATCCCCCAGAAACTTTATAGGTATTACTGTCAAATTTACCACCAGCATGGAGTTGAGTCATTATTACCTCTGCTGCTGATATTCCTTCTTCTTCATGAAGGTCAGTTGGAATGCCACGACCATTATCAGTTACAGATACTGAACCATCTTTATTTATGCTAACTTCAATTTTATCACAATATCCAGCTAAAGATTCATCTATTGCGTTATCAACAACCTCATATACCATGTGGTGCAAGCCAGATCCATCGTCAGTGTCACCAATGTACATACCTGGACGTTTCCTTACAGCATCAAGACCCCTTAAGATTTTTATTGCATCGGCATTATAACTATTTTCCATTAGATTGCTTCATTTATACACGTTAATTGATGTTACATTCAGATATACTAGTTAGCAACATTTTTAAACTGATAACCCATGTTAAAAGCACAACTTTACGAATGTTTATTTTTGAAGACAGCAAATAGTGTCATTCCAATGCGTCCTCCCGGTGGAGATTAAATTATAATGCTCATGCAGTTGCGTAATTAACAGAAAAATCTATAATTCAGTTTACGTATTTTCTTATCTCAGCCAAAATCTTATCAGATTGACTTTCGTCTGAATTTAAATCAGCTGCAAAGTGTGTAACATATCTTCCTCCAGGGCCAATAAGATATATTATCGAAGAATGGTTGATTTCTTCTTCTCCGTCTACTTTGCTTGCATATACTTTATATTTTGCAACTACTTCGTCTATTTTTTCTCTTTCACCAGTTAACATTTGTATTCTATGGTCAAATTGCTGCTGAAATTCTTTAAGTCTTTCCGTGCTATCGCGCTCAGGATCAACTGTGATGAAGAATGTTTGTAGCTTGTTGTTAGTTTTCTCATCTAACTTTGCAAGTGTTTCTGAAATTATCCCAAGGTTCATAGGACAAATTCTTTTACATGAGGAAAATCCAAAGAAAATCATCATGTATTTATCTTTAAAATCACTACTGCGCAGGATCTGTCCTTCCTGATTAATTAAAAAAAAATCTCCGCCTATCTTAACTTCCGCGTTGTGTGGGGCAAATATGCCTTTTTTAGTGAAATAACAACAACCTAAAAAAACAACTGCTAATGCTGCTAGCACATTAGATAACAATCTTATAAACCTTACCATTAGAATGCTCTCAGTAAAATCAAATTGTATCTTTATTGGTTAACCTATTCAATATATTTATCCCAAAGTGTATTGTTAATTTTGTCTAACAGTTTCTTATGTTCATCAATTTCTTCACTATTTGGTGAATGTTCTCTGGGAGTTAGATTACGCACTTTATGCTGAACGAATGTAGAGTTACTGTCCTGATTGCATTCATTATCAAACAGAAAGGTTTGTAACCCTCCTGTAAGTTCAACATATACCTTTGCAAGCAATTGAGCATCAACTAGTGCTCCGTGCAATTCTCTATTCTCTAGCGATATATCAAAACGCTTACATAATGCATTCAAAGAAGCAGGCGATCCTACGAATTTTTTCCTCGCAAGAGGTAATGTATCTAGCACTCTATCTGAGGAAATTAACCCAGCATTCAGCTTGCTTAACTCCATATTAAGGAACTTAACGTCAAATTCAGCGTTGTGAATTATCAAAATATCGTTAGATATGAAGTCAAGGAATTCAAGTGCAACATCTGAAAATAGTGGTTTATCTTCTAAAAATTCTTCACTAATACCGTGAATCTTAAACGAGTGATAAGGTATATCTCTTTCTGGGTTAAGGTACCGATGAAATACTTTACCTGTTGGAATACGATTAATTAATTCCACACACCCTATTTCAATAATTCGATGACCAGATCCAATGTCAAGACCTGTCGTTTCAGTGTCAAGTACTATTTCGCGTAGCTTGCTTTCCATGGTTAACTCTAAATAAAACTAATTTTACTTATTATTTGTCTTATCATCATTTGTCTTTTTATAGTTAATAGAAACAAGCAACCAGCTTGGGTCTGATGAATTAACATTTTTTTTGAATTGCCATACATCCCCAACTTTATTAATGGTGGATGTACTACCTGATATGATATCCCCTTCATTGTTCTTAACGAAGTTAATTTGCTCTGAAAGGAAATATACTGCAATAAACACTGTGTTTTTTACTAGCTTTATTTTTAAAATCTTTTGTGAAACGATAGAAACAATTATAGACTCGTGCACCTCTTTACGATGTTTAATCTTCTCTACGAAGTTGTTGTATAAATCTTTATCCAAGAGAGATTTTAACTGGAACAGATTTCCTTGATTAAAATATTTTATTATTAATTCAAAAGCTATGCTTGAACCTTCTATAAAGTGGGAAATAGAAAAATCTTTGTTTTTTTTTAATATTTGTTCATAAGTAACTTTTATTGAATTTTCATCATTGCTATCAATGTAACCCTCAATGTTTTCTACTACATCTTCTTTACTTCGGCTTACATCCAATACACTAGTTAGCTTTTTTAGATTGAGATTGGCTGACCTTCCTAAAGAATTATACAAACGTGAAAAAATGAACGCCGCTAATAAAGTATATATTACAAGCTCTATCATAGTAACTCAACTCCTTGGCATATAAAGTATCCGAACATTATTAATTATTAATGAAAATATGTTTTTCATATTAACTTATAATCAGGTTTGCTATTCGTTTGTAAATGAATATATTATATAAGAAAGTATTAAATATCTCAACTTAATTAAAGGAGACATAAGAAATGCAACAACAAAAAATGAGAATTCACGGTCAATATGTTAAGGATCTATCGTTTGAGAATCCGAATTCGCCATTCCTTCCTTCAAATAAAGCTCCCGATATCAATGTAATGGTTAATATCAATTCAGCGAAATTAGAAGGAATGGAAAACAAAGAAAGAGTAAATGAAGAAAAATCTTTTCATGAAATTACTTTACATATAGAAGTCAGAGCAACGATAAAAGATGAAGGTATAAAAGATGGCGTAGCTTTCATTTGTGAGACAAAATATTGTGGCATTTTTTCAATAGAAAATTTTAAAGAATTGAGTACAGAAGAAGTAAGACAAGCTTTGTTTATTGGTGGCCCTACTTTTCTTTTTCCTTTTGCGAGAGAGCTAATTGCAAGAGTTACAAGTAGTGGTGGATTTCCCCCACTAATGCTAGATCCTATAGATTTTGAAACTATGTACGAGCAGCAAAGTCAACAAAAAAGAAGTAACGGTAGTAATTCCAATTTTAACTAATATAGTGTAATATATAGCTGAAAATAGCTGTGCTACTGAGGTACCAAAGGAGAAAGTATCTGAAATGAAGCAGAATATGTGTAATGATTTTGAAGGTAGTCTATATGTCCACCAGTGCACACCGTTTTTGTCATCCCAGTGCGTGACACTGGGATCCAGGTATAGAAGTGTTTGCAAATCATACAATTTGCAGGGGATCCTAGGAACATATGTCAAAAACAATGTCTATGATGAAATAGGCTGGATTCCAGCGTCACGCGCTGGAATGACATCATTAGTTGATTTTTCACTTAAAAACGGTTATGCAGGATGAATAATTCTTTAAACGCAAAAACGACTTTAAATATTGACGGGAAGTCATACAACTATTTTAGCCTAAGTAGTGCTAGTGAATTTTTAGGAATAGATGTAACTAAATTGCCCTGCTCACTTAAGGTTCTGCTTGAAAATTTATTGCGCAATGAAGATGGAGTAAACGTAAAGCTGGATGATATAAAAATACTAGCAAGTTGCGTTAATAAACACGCTAATCATGAAATTAGCTACAAGCCAGCAAGGGTGTTGATGCAAGATTTTACAGGGGTTCCTGCTGTCGTCGATTTAGCTTCTATGCGGAGCTATGTCAAGAGAAATGGAGGCGATCCAAGCAGCATAAATCCGTCTGTGCCCGTTGATCTTGTGATCGACCATTCTGTTCAAGTAGATAGTTATGGAAGTGTTTCCGCATTCAGTAAGAATGTTGAGCTAGAAGTAAAAAGAAATTTGGAGAGATATCAATTCTTAAAGTG
Source organism: Wolbachia endosymbiont of Drosophila tsacasi (assembly GCF_028982115.1). Taxonomy (NCBI): domain Bacteria; kingdom Pseudomonadati; phylum Pseudomonadota; class Alphaproteobacteria; order Rickettsiales; family Anaplasmataceae; genus Wolbachia; species Wolbachia endosymbiont of Drosophila tsacasi. The sequence goes on from NZ_JAPQLJ010000014.1 coordinate 7,845, forward strand.
GGGAGAATCATCCTTCACAAATTTTAGAGTAGTACCCCCAGGTACTGGAATTTGCCACCAAGTGAATCTTGAGTATTTAGCGCAAGTTGTATGTAATAAGGATGGGATTTTGTATCCTGATACTTTGGTTGGTACGGATAGCCATACTACGATGATTAACGGGTTATCAGTCCTTGGTTGGGGTGTTGGAGGCATAGAAGCTGAGTCTGTGATGCTTGGTCAACCAATTAGTATGGTGATTCCAGAAGTAGTTGGATTTAAATTAATTGGCAGACTGCCGGAAGGAGTAACTGCGACTGATTTAGTGCTGACGGTTACCAATATCCTAAGAACAAAGGGTGTTGTTGGTAAGTTTGTAGAATTTTATGGTGATGGTTTGGATTATTTATCTTTGGCAGATAGAGCCACTATAGCAAACATGGCCCCAGAGTATGGCGCAACTTGTGGATTTTTTCCAATTGATCAGAAAACGCTAGATTATTTAAGCTTAACCGGAAGGCCAGAAAAGCTAGTTGAGGCTTATGCGAAAGAGCAAGGATTGTGGCGTGGCAATAATGAGTTAGCATTTTTTGACACACTAGAGCTTGATTTATCAAGCGTGAAGCCAGTAATGGCTGGGCCCAAAAGACCACAAGATAAGGTTTTTCTTTCACAAGTGGCAGAGTCTTTTTCTAAATTATTTTCAGTTAACGAATCAAAGGAAAGTGATAAGCTTCAAGATGGAAGTGTAGTTATTGCAGCAATAACAAGCTGCACTAACACCTCAAATCCAAGTGTAATGATTGCTGCAGGTCTTGTAGCTCGTAATGCAATTAAACTTGGATTAAAATCAAAGCCTTGGGTTAAAACTTCTCTTGCTCCAGGGTCACAAGTTGTAACAGAATATTTAGAAAAGTCTGGATTGCAGGTAGATCTAAATGCTTTGGGTTTTAATCTAGTTGGATATGGTTGCACAACTTGCATTGGGAATTCTGGTCCACTAAATAGTGATATAGAAGATGGCATTAAAAACAAAAATTTAACCGTTGCTGCAGTTTTATCTGGTAATCGTAACTTTGAAGGAAGAATTCATCCGTTAGTCAAAGCTAATTACTTGGCATCTCCGCCGCTTGTTGTTGTTTATGCACTTGCAGGCACTGTACGAATTGACCTGACAAAAGATCCTATATGCAAAGATAAGAATGGAAGTGACGTATACCTCAAGGATATATGGCCAACAAACAATGAAATCGAAGATTGTGTTAAAAATGTGGTAACACGTGAGATGTTTATACAAAAGTATAAGGATGTTTTTTCTGGTGATAAACATTGGCAAAAGATAAAGTGTGAAAAAAGTGAAATCTATAATTGGGATGCAAACAGCACTTACATACAAGATCCGCCCTATTTTGATAATTTATCACCTAAAAATAATAAAATCGATATAAAAGGTGCACAAATATTGGCAATGTTTGGCGATAGCGTAACCACTGATCACATTTCCCCTGCTGGAAATATTGCCTCAAGTAGTCCTGCAGGTATATATTTAAAAAATCTTGGAATTGAGCCACAGGACTTTAATTCGTATGGGTCTCGTCGTGGTAACCACAATGTAATGATGTGTGGAACTTTTGCTAACATTAGAATAAAAAATGAAATGGTAAGCATCGAAGGCGGCTATACAAAATATATTCCTTCTCAAGAAACTATGTCGATTTTTGATGCAGCAATGCGTTACAAAAAAGAAGCTGTTCCATTAGTTGTTATTGCAGGAAAGGAATATGGCACAGGTTCAAGCAGAGACTGGGCAGCAAAGGGTACTGCACTACTGGGAATTAAAGCTGTGATTGCAGAAAGCTTTGAGCGTATACATAGGGACAACTTAGTCGGTATGGGTGTTCTTCCACTTATATTCCAAAATGGAATAACCAGAAAGATATTTGATGGTAGTGAGATAATAAGCATAAAAGGTGAAATAGTGCCAAGTGGAAATTTAGAATGTATCATCAAAAGAAAGGATAGTTCTGAACAATCAATTCAACTCAAATGCTGTGTACAGACTGCAACTGAGGTTAAATACTTGATGGATGGTGGAGTGTTAAGCTACATACTTCTCTTGACTTAGTAAAGTTAAGTAAGTACTAGACTTCTTTTAGCCAGCCCTAGCCCTTTTATAAATAATGATTTGTTCTACGCGAAGTTATGATATAATTTTGCCTTACATATAGTAAAGGTGTTTTATAGATAATTATGATTACCTCTATACAAGAACCTAATGAACTAAAGAAACGTTTACAAGGATTTTATCGTACTGATGAAAAAAGCTATGTACGTTATCTTGTAGAAAAAGCAGAGCTTTCAGCCGATTCAAAAAGTAGAATTTATAATATTGCAAAACAAGTTATTGAAAAAATCAAACACAATAAATTAAGTATTGTAGATTCCTTTATGCAGCAATACTCGCTTTCCAATGATGAAGGAATAGCATTGATGTGCCTTGCTGAATCGCTACTTAGAATACCAGATGATTATACAATAGACGAAATAATCAAAGATAAAATTGCCAATCAGGAATGGAATAAATATTTAGGGCACTCTTCTTCGTTGTTTGTCAATGCTTCCACATGGAGCTTGATGATAGGTAGCAGTATATTGAGAGATAATGAAGGCGATTCGAAGTTCTATTACGCAATTTCTAAGTTACTTAAGAATTTAGGAGAACCAATCATTCGCAAAGCAGTAAAACAAGCAATGTCTATGCTTGGTAATCATTTTGTTGTTGGAGAAACCATAGAAGAAGCTTTAAGGTATGCAAAACTAGATGACAATAGTAAGTTTCTATACTCTTTTGATATGCTTGGCGAAGCTGCTCACACAGCTGAAGATGCAGAAGAGTATTTTAATTCATACATGTACTCAATAAAGGCTATAGGTGAATCCACTGAAATAAATGATTGTTTTAAATCGCATGGAATTTCAATCAAATTGTCTGCGTTACATCCATGTTATGAATTTGGTCAATTCGATAATATAGCTGAAGAGTTGAGAGCTAAACTGCTAGAGCTTTGTCATGAAGCAAAAAAATACACCATTTCATTATGCATAGATGCAGAAGAAACAGAAAGGCTTGAAATGTCCTTAATCTTGTTTAAACAATTACGGCTTGATGAATCACTTTCTGAGTGGGAAGGGCTTGGCTTGGCTGTACAAGCATATCAAAAACGTGCTTTGTCTGTTCTTGACTTTGTAGAGGATGTTGCTATTCGATCAAATCATAAAATTATGGTCAGACTTGTAAAAGGTGCATATTGGGATTCAGAAATCAAGCGTACGCAAGAATTGGGATTAAATGATTACTCAGTATTTACAAGAAAAAGCTATACTGACGTATCTTACCTCGCGTGCGCACAGAAACTTTTGAGTAAACCAAACAGCTTTTACCCATGCTTTGGAACTCATAACGCCTATACTTTTGCTTCTATCATGGAGCTTGCTGATAAAAATCATCCTGGATTTGAATTTCAACGTTTACATGGCATGGCAAAAGACTTATATGATTATGCAATGTCAGAGCTTGCAACAAATGTTAGCTGTCGTGTCTACGCACCAGTTGGTAAACATAGTGACTTGTTGCCTTATCTTATAAGACGCCTTCTTGAAAATGGAGCTAATAGTTCGTTTGTTAATCAAATAAATGATTCTAACATTAAAATTGATGAGTTAATTTCAGATCCACTGGAAAAAGCTATAAGTTTCAATTATGAATCTCATCCAGGCATTCCATTACCACAAGATATTTTGGGACCTGAAAGAAAAAATTCTTTGGGAATGGATATTAGTGACTCGGTGATAGTTTCACAATTTGCAGATGATATAAAGAGCTTTAGTGAAAAAAAATGGCAAGTTGGGCCAATAATTGACGGACAGTCACTTTTTGATGATGCCAAATTTACTGAAGTGGTGAATCCTGCACATTTAGAAAATGTAATTGGAGAAGTGTCAAATACAACAAGTGCTCAAGCTTTAAACGCTCTTGAAATAGCACATAATGCTTTTACTAAGTGGCAGAATGTTTCAGCAGAAAAGCGCGCTAAATGCCTTGAAAAAGCTGCAGATTTGCTTGAAGAAAGGATGAAAGAGTTGATTTACATTCTGATCATAGAAGCAGGAAAAATTTTATCTGATGCAATAGCGGAAGTAAGAGAGGCAGTGGATTTCTTACGTTACTACGCAACGATAGCAAAAAATGAACTGAGCGACTGGAAAAAATTGCCAGGTCCAACAGGTGAAGATAACTTCATCTTTTTTGAAGGTAGAGGAGTTTTCCTGTGTATATCACCGTGGAATTTTCCACTTGCTATCTTCATTGGGCAGGTTTCAGCTGCACTTGCAGCAGGTAATGTAGTGCTGGCAAAACCGGCAGAGCAAACGCCGATTATTGCCTACGAAGCTGTTAAGATACTACATGAAGCTGGGATACCAAAAAATGTGTTACACCTCATTCCTGGGGATGGTGGATATTTAGGCAAAATATTAGTTCCAGACAATAGAATTGCCGGAGTAGCTTTTACTGGCTCAACACAAACTGCTCAAATAATTAATAAAATGCTTGCAGATAGGGATGGGCCTATTGTGCCGCTTATTGCTGAAACAGGAGGGCTCAATGCTATGATTGTTGATAGCTCCGCTCTCTTAGAGCAAGTGACTACAGATGTTGTACTTTCTGCGTTTCGCAGTGCCGGCCAACGCTGTTCTGCACTTAGAGTGCTGTTTATTCAAGAGGACATAGCAGAGAAGCAGATAAAAATGATATGTGGTGCAGCGCAGGAGCTAAAGATTGGTGATCCAATGCACTTAAGTGCCGATATTGGGCCAATCATTGACAAAACGTCTCTCGATGTGCTGATCCAACATACGCAAAAAATGTCAGAGGACGAAGATTCAAATCTGTTATTTAAAGTACCCATGGATACAAATTCTCATAATGGTTGTTTCTTTCCTCCATATATTTATGAGATACAAAAAATTTCGCAATTAAAGCAAGAAGTATTTGGGCCTATTTTGCATATCATACGTTTTAACAAGTCACAATTAAATGAAGTTATAAGTGATATAAACAATACAGGATATGGGCTTACATTTTCTTTGCAGAGCCGTATACAAAATCAGATCGATTTAATAAGCAAAAAAATATCAGTTGGAAATGTCTACATCAACCGTAACCAGATAGGTGCAGCAGTTGGGATACAACCATTTGGTGGTAGAGGACTATCTGGCACTGGGCCAAAAGCTGGTGGTCCTCATTATTTACAGCGTTTTTCTACAGAAAAAGTTGTAAGTGTTAACACTACAGCATTCGGTGGTAACACCACACTTATGTGTTTGGATTAATTTGCAGGCCATAATTTTTCTTACTCCTAAACTAGACGTTCGTGCAGACAGCGCTAAGATCCGAAAAGGACCAGTTCATGCACTATGACCTTACTCAGAAAAAGTAGAGAGGAAGTTAAGACGTTTTTGAAGTAAAATAGAACGTTTTTTCAAAGAGGTGTAATATGGGAAACAGAAGGGAATATACAATAGAGTTTAAATTGGAAGCAATAAAACTAGTAAGAGAAACAGGTCAACCGTCAGCAAAAATAGCAAGAGATTTAGGCATGAGTGGAGATTTATTAAGCAGATGGGTAAGAAAATATAATGAAAAAATGTCAGGAGTAGATGCATTTCCAGGCAAAGGAAAGTTAGCTACTTATGACAAAGAAAGGTTTGACTTAAAGAAAGAGTTAGCAAGAATAACTAGGGAAAGAGACATTTTAAAAAAAGCCCTGGGATATTTTGCCAGCCAAAAGGAGTAAAATATTCTTTTATAAAAGAGCATAGAAGCAGCTATAAAATACAGGAGTTATGTAGGTTTTTAAATGTATCTGCTTGTGGTTATTATAAATGGGTTGCTCAGGAGAAAAGCAATAAAGAATTAGCAAGAGAGGAGCTTCTAGCAGATATTCAAAAAATATATCAAGCATCACAATGCAGGTACGGAGCTCCTAAAATCCATGCTGAACTAAAAGCTTTAGGCAAAAATTATAACATCAAAACAGTGCAAGATGTAATGCAAAAAAATGGCATTTAAGCTAAGCTTAGAAGAAGATTCAAAACTAAAAAACAGCAAACAGACAGTAGGATTATAGCTCCAAATATCCTGGATCAAAATTTTACTACGGACCAGCCCAATAAGGTATGGGTAACTGATATTACTTATATAAAAACCAAAGAAGGCTGGCTATATTTGGCAGCAATAATTGACTTATATTCACGTATGGTAGTTAATGAGTAGTCCAATGGATAAACAATTAATTATAGATGCTTTATTTATGGCTGTTAATAAACGCAAACCCGCCAAAGATCTACTGTTTCATAGTGATCAAGGGTCACAATATACTTCTAAAAAGCACCAATTCTTATTAAATAGAAAAAATATTATCTCTAGCATGAGTCATAAGGGTTGTTGTTATGATAACTCACCTGCAGAAAGCTTTTTCAGCTCACTCAAAAGAGAGCTACTTATTGATCCTTCACAACACTCTGCTCAACAATCTAGAACTGCCATATTTGAATACATTGAAATTTTTTATAATAAACAACGACGTCATTCTACTATTAACTATTGCATCCCTGAACAATTTGATGCATCATTTTCATGACAAAAACGTCTTAACTTCCTCTCTACTTTTTCTGGGTAAGGT
>NZ_JAPQLJ010000015.1:0-3107 GCF_028982115.1 Wolbachia endosymbiont of Drosophila tsacasi
TTTTTGATCAAAAAGGCACGAGAATTTGGCTATACTTTAGTGCAACAAGAGGAGCTAGTTAAGGAAGTTTCTTAGAAGGAGGGCAGAAAGTGGACTTGGTTCTGTTAAGATCTGTGGAAGCGAGAGATGGTACCCATCCAATTGTAATAGAGTTAAAGTTTGCTGGTACTGGAGAGCTACAGCGAAAAATTGTAGAAGCAAATACTCAGCTAGGTAGTTATTTTAATGCTAGAGGATATAAGCGTATTACCGACGGGGATACAGTAGTTTTAACGTACGCCATCTTCAATGATCGTGCGCAGAGGCCAAATACTCTTATATCAGTTAAGGATGTTCTTCGTATAAAAGACAACTTAGGGCATAGTTCTGCAGATGATCTTCCTGGTAGATAAGGGTTATTGAGAGTTTATGTGTCAAATCTAGTGGTATAATGCTAATATATGGTTAAGAGTGTGGTAGTAAAATATATAAAAATTTACTATAAGTTTTCCTTGAATTTTCTTTTTACTTTAAAATTAATTATTGTTAACCTAGTATCATATGTTATTAAAAACTCAAATAATATAGTCACTTCCAGCAACCAAAACCGCTGCGGGGTGGATTGGTCTTGCGTAGCGTTTGAACTCTTTAATTTTAATATAAATCAATTTAAACTGTATCAGTACTGATTTCTTAAGTATGGCTAAATATCAGGTTATAACACCTGGAAAAAATAAAGAATCTATCGATATTTTATATGGTTACCACTCTACTATTTTTGGAAAAGCACTTATTGGAGTTACAACACAAAGCATCTGTCACCTTTCTTTTTGTGATTTTGAAACTTCAGCTATTAAGATACTTGAAAAAGAGTGGCCACAAGCCTACCTGAAAGAAGATAGGCTAACAACGGCAAAAATTGTACGCAATATTTTTAACACACAAATACCTGAGAGATCATTTTCTTTGCTTGTTAGAGGAACAGACTTTCAAATTAAAGTCTGGCAAGCATTGATTTCGATTTCCACAGCTACAACAACAAGCTATGCCAATATTGCTCATATAATTGGTAAGCCAAAGGCCATACGTGCTACCGCAAATGCAATTGCTAACAATCTAATTTCCTACTTAATACCATGCCATCGTGTTATTCGTAAGTCTGGAAAAATTCATAAGTACCGCTGGGGAGTAGAACGCAAGAAGGCTATTCTTGCTTATGAAGCACTACTATACCTATCTATTAGTAAGAGCCTTTATCACTGAATGAATAATATCACGCAACGTTCCATCCTTAATTTTCCTGTATTCCCTCACTAGCCTTGATATTTCTTTACTACTTGTATCGCTATGGAAGGCCTTATCATGTAAATCCTCAGAGGCTTTTGTAAAAAAATATGACATATCAACTGACAAAGCTTCTGCCAAATTATACAACCTATCAACTACAAGCCTTACTTCTCCAGTTTCATATCCTTGTATATGCTGAAATGAAATTCCAAGCTTTTTTCCTAGGGCTCTTTGGCTAAAGCCACACATTAGCCTTCTTTTTCTTATTCTTTCCCCTATTTGTTTATCAATAGGATGTTGTTCAGCTTGCGTGATCATTCATTAATATCTTAACTCATATATTAAGGCAATACTAACTTTCATTGTAACTTTGAGAAAAAGATTTTACTAACGTATAAACTACACTACGTAATCTTTTGCTCTTAATTTCGTTATATCCTTTGACTAATTTTAGTATTTCTTCGTCGTAAGCTTCATGTAAGCCTGTATGCACATCAGTAAAAAAATCAGCGACATTAATCGATAGAGCTTTTGCTAAGTCATATAGTCTACTGGCTGAAATGCAATTTGAACCATTTTCGTACCTTTGTATCTGCCTATATGAAACACCTATTCTTTTTCCTAACTCAGTTTGTGTTAAACCACAGTATAACCTAAGTTCCTTTATTTTTTTGCCTAATTCCACTTTTTATTACTAATTTTAGCTGTTCAAGCTTATATTGAATTTTTTAATTTATGAAGTGGAAAAAAAGAAGGAAAGCTAGAGAACTTTCCTTCCGGTCTACAGATTACAATAAACCACTGTCATAAAAACTAAAATGGCTCTTCTGTGTTACGATTATATGATCTATTAATTTCATTCCTACATTTTCACAGGTTGCAGCTAATGTAAGTGTGTTATCTTCATCCTCTTTAGATGGCTCTATATCTCCACTTGGATGATTATGTGAAATTGCAACAGATGATGCGTCAATCAGTAATCCCTGTTTTATTATTTCCCTCACATATAGAGGCACTCTATCTATAGTTCCACAGTCTTGAACATACTCATATATTAAATGACCACTTCGATCTAAGTATACCACTCGTAAGCTTTCCTTTCGTGACTGTCCTATTGCTGCTTTAAAGTATTTTAGTAGCTCTTCTCTATTATCAAGAATCGACAGCTTTTTTAACTTACCTTTCAATATCCTATCGAAAATCTCTTTCAGGCAAAAGATATTTGCTATTGCTCCATCGTTCATTCCTGTAACATTTTTTAGCTCGTGAAGATCAGCATTAATTACCCTTCCTAAACTACTAAAGAGCTCCATTAGCTTTTTGGCAACTTCTCTTCCTTCTGTGTATTCAGATAGATTACGTTCCAGTAGCTCATGGTCAAGCAAAGACCTACCTCTGCTTGATAGAATACGAGTTTCTAATTTCTCTTTTCTCTCACTATTATTCATAAAAACCTCCAAGATCAACATTATATACAAATTCAACGCCAGCTTTCTGACGCAGTAGTTCTCGAGGAATAACCCTCTTGAACTCTAAATTTGCAATGTTGTCCTTGTTGCTTGGGCACTGGGATGACAAAAAAGGGGCTACTCTGATGACGAGAAAGGGGCTATTCTGATGACACCGTCATAAAGGAACCAGTGTCAGCTACTTTCATGACATCATTCTTTTTCCTGGATCCCAGTGCCTCATTCCCCTGTCATCCCAGTGCGTGACACTGGGATCCAGGTTGGATACTGAGTTGATGAGTATAAAAGTACAGCTAACACGTCATACCGCCATGGTATCTCTTAGCCGTAACCTTACCCAGAAAAAGTAGAGAGGAAGTTAAGACGTTTTTG
>NZ_JAPQLJ010000016.1:0-8820 GCF_028982115.1 Wolbachia endosymbiont of Drosophila tsacasi
AACGTGCCCAATATTATGCTGCTAAAGCTTACTCAAGTCAAGCAGATCAAGGTGATGATTATCATAACCTCAAGGAAATTATCTTTATAGCTGTTGCTGATTGTATTATTTTTCCAGATAAGGCTGAGTATAAATCTAATCATACTATTCGGGATGAAAATACTAATGAGCATGATTTAAAGGATCTCTACTTCGTATTCATTGAATTACCAAAGTTTACCAAGACTAAAGAAGATCAATTAAAAAATATAGTAGAAAAGTGGTGTTATTTTTTTCGATATGCAGCAGAAACAAGGGAAGAGGACCTAGATAAAATAGTTGGTAGTGATGTAATAATAAAATGAGCTTATGAAGAGATGAATAAGTTTAATTGGTCGGAGGAAGAATTACTAGCATATGAGCAAAGGAAAAAACGTTTAATGGATGAGGTAGCTGCTTTCGCTCAAAAATTTGATGAAGGTGTTAGGGTTGGACACGAAAAAGGCAGACTAGAAGGCATCCTCATCGGTCATCAAAAAGGCAGAGCGGAAGGTAGGGAAGAGGGCGAACAACAGGCTAAAATTGCTGTGGCAAAGAATTCACTTAAGGCGGGTGTTTCTATTGATGTTATTGCTGAAATAACAGGGTTTTCTGTTGATTATATTAAGAAAATTCAAGAAAAGAAGTTTTAGCCATAACGTTTTTTTATTAAACCCTCTATTCTAGTAATTTTAATATTGCAATCCATTCTAATATCTGTACAATACCTTTTTTATATAAATACTTAACAGGCGGGGTTAATGCCAACACAGAAAGAGCTTCGGGCTACGATGTCCAAAAAATTACAGGAAGCTATTAAACATCCAGATCCAACAGTTGCTGCTGGGAGGAAGTCAGCTATCAAGAGATGGGTGGGAGTCCTTCAGGATAACTTTATGGAGCACATAAAATACTTTAAGGGTGATAAGCTGAAGTTCTTGCACAGTGTATTCCGAGCTGAAAGTTCCTGGTCAGGTGTAAGGTTGAATAATGCTGCTTTAGGTCAAAGTTTTACTAAAAAAAAAATAAGGAAAATCGATAATCCACTTCGCAAATATGAGATGGCTTGTAGTTACTGTGTAGTAGATAAAATTCATCCACTCTTTCAAAAAGCATTTAAATCCTACAAAAATGGATTTTCTTCTGATGAACTTGATAGTAGAGGTAATCCTATAACTGATGAGTACATACGAAACTCGCTTTTGGGTGGCATTCGAAGGAAAGGTCCTCTATTTGATTTCTGGATCGATAGAGAATCTGGGGAATTAAAGCAGTATGATGCAGTAGAAGGTTTTGACAGTGCTGTAAAACTTAAGTGGAGTGAAGGGGTAGAGTATTTTTATAATCATTTAAAAGAAGAAGATAAGGAAAAGAAGCTTACAGAAGCTATTCTTGCTCTTTCTCGTCCTCAATCTGTTGAGAAAGACGCTCCTATTTTAGATTTTTGTGTAAGGAATATAGGTGATAAAGATACTCTTTTACAGAAATTGCTGCAGAAAGATAAGGGAGTATATTCCATTCTTGCTGAATTAATAGAGTCATGTTTTTTTGATACGGTTCATGATTTGGTACAGTGCTGGTGTTATAAAGGCGTTTCAGAACGTGGAGATCATTCAGAGAAAATATTCTCACAAGATGAGTATGACCTCCTCCTTTACTCACTTTCAAATGTAATGTTGAAAAATCCTGAGTCAAGTGTTCAAGCTAGATCTCTTGTTATGAAGATTTGGAAATGTGAACGCTTTACTGAATACAGAGAGACCTCTGTTAATACTTCTAATTATACAGTTCCTATAAAGAGTGTACTTGGGGGATTAATTATTAATTGGAAACGAGGAGATGTTTGTAAGCCCAATAGGAAAGGAGAGAAAGAAGAAATATTAGATATGGCATCATTTGCTAGAAGTTACTTTTCTGAAGAGTTTGAATTTTTTAAAGAAGATGTTTGTAAGCTCAATAGGAAAATAGAGAAAGAAGAAATATTAGATATAATATCATTTGCTAAAAGTTGCTTTCCTGAAAAGTTTGAACTTTTTAAAGAAGTCATGGTAGAAAACCTTAGATTATGTGGTAGAGAAAGAATGGAAGAAGGTATAAACTACGATGATTTGGCGAAAGAATTGTTTTCTGAGTTAAAGAAAACAACTTTACCTCCTGGAGGTGATGGCCCTAGGTATGATTTACGGACACGATCTAAAGCTCATGGCAGTAAGAGAACAACTTTGCCAGTTAAAGCTTGTGGCAGTAAGAGAACAACTTTGCCAATTGATGATAGTCCGCAGTCTGAGCTTGGAACTCCTAGTGTAAGTGGTGTTTCTTCTTATAAGAAAAAAAAGCATCTTTACGCTTAGTGGTAATAAGTAATCCACTTATGAACTCTTGGTATTTTTGGTCGTAGTAAATAAAGGGTATTTTGTATGAGTAATGGTGATGGGCTTATTAGGAATTTAGTGGATGGAGATCTTGATGGTTTTAGACAAGAGTTTGAATCCTTTTTAAATCAATGTCCATCTTTCTTGTATCATGTAGGTACAGGACGTTTCCTTCCTGTATTCTTTTTTAGTATGTTTGCTACTGCTCATGATGCAGGCATTTTGAATACAGATGAGAAAGTCTATTTTCGTTTTGATAATCATGGTATTGATACAAGTGGTAGAAATAGAAATACAGGAAACCTAAAAGTTGTTGTTTTAACTCGTAATCGTGACGGACAGCAAGTTGTCAGGTGTTACAGCATTTCTGATCGTTCTAATAGTGGTGGGTTAAGATTTAGTAAAAGGGAGAAAGATTCTCTAGTACAAAAAATTATACAGCAAAATCAAGGTTTAAGGAAAGAAGACCTAAGTTTTGAGCAGTACAAAGTATGTATGCATGGGAAAGGCAGGAGTCAGGGAGAGGCAATTGCAACAGTATTCGAGATGATTCGTGAAAAAGATTCTCAAGGTAGAAATAGATTTGCTGAATATTCAGCGTCTGAGATTAGCCTTCTGAGGCATATAGAACGCAATAGGCTTAGGGAGATTAATGTGCTTGCGCCAAGCAGTGTGTTGAAAGTTAAGGAAATAGAAAGTATACGACTCGATCAAGATCAGATCGTACAGCTTGGTCATTTGGTCAATTTTGTGCAAGTTGGACCAAGTCAGCAAGGGATTTTCAATTTTATGGAAGTGCTAGCAAGTAACCAAAGAATAAATGTAGAACGTGGAATAAATGAAGGAATTTTGCCATACATAACTCGAATCTATCGTAATTACCTAGGCAGCCTACAAAATGACATTCAAAATCGCAGTCAAAAGTTTGAGAGTTACGGGTTTTTATTAGCTTTCTTAGCAAATTTTAGTCATCGCTACACAATAGGCATCGATCTTGACTTATCTCCTAGAAACTCACATGTTGCTTTTCTTGTACGTCATCAAGAAGAAAGAGGAAATGTTCCTATTGTCATTAATATTGCTACAGGAGCAACATTGTCCAGTACCGCATTAGACTGTGCCAGAGGTCACGCTAAAAGATTATATGTTTCTTCATTTATACCTACCACATCAGAGCATACTGTTTGTGTTGGATTAAATTTTGATTTAAATCGAATTCCTTTTAGGGTTGATACGGTAGGGCTTCAACAGGATAGATTTCCTTTAGTACAAAGATTATTTGAGTGTTTGGAGAATGAAGGAATTAGAGAAAATATTAGAGATTTCTTACTTCAACATCTTCTTGCTAAAATACCAAGAAATGCAGAGAATTATAACAGAATATTTGATTGTATAACTGGTTTTACTTTTGGGAGTAGTGCTTTTGCTAGAGAGTATTTAGAGCTGGAAGAAGGAGAAGATCGAGTACGTGTAAGAAAGTATATATTTAGATACGGTGATGGAGATTTAAGAAGACATACTTTAACTATGGTCTTTTATGCTCAGGGTCATAATATAGTTACACTTCATATTAGAGCTCACGATGCGCAACAGCAAGAAGCTATCGATTTACAAGCTCTTAATGTTAATAGAAATAATGTTCATATATGGGAAGTTTCATGCACACTTAATGACCAATTTGAGCTAGATATTGATCAACCAAATGACCTTGGTTTATATCACGATTACCAAAATAATAATGCAAATAATTTTCTTGCTGGTGATCTTATACAAGTGCCTAATGTTGAAAATGTACATGGTATTTCAGAAAGGGTTATGAACGATGGCTGGAAAAATGTAGGTCAGCATAGAGAACTATTTCAAGAGATCTCTGGAATATTGATGCCACTTAGGGACGCAATAAATGTTAATAGTGAGGATAAGTTTCGTTCTATACTACATGGTACATTTTATGCTAGTGATAATCCTTATAAAGTGCTTGCTATGTATAAAGTTGGTCAAACATATAGTTTGAAAAGGGGGCGGGAAGAAGAAGGAGAAAGGGTAATACTCACAAGAATTACAGAACAGACATTAGACATTTTATTATTAAGACAACCTACAGAGAATGATCTAGATACTCATCCAATTGGATATATATTAAGATTTGCTGGTAATGTAGAAGAAGTAGCACAAAAGGAGAATAACGCAAAAGATCGAATAAAAGAACTTATGAACAAGCAAAGAGGATATTTGCTTATTACTTCTGGAAATGAGGTGGTTTTATTTCCTCTTATATTTAATGCAGGTGCAGGGAGAGTAGAAGGTCTGATATCTATTCCAGAAGGAATAGGAAGAGAAGAGTATGTACATAAACTTGATCGTGGTGGTCGTGACTTAAGATCAGGAGGACTAGTGGTCCCTGAAAGTGTTATTGATGAAAATCCACCAGAGGGTCTATTATCAGATCAGACTCGTGAAAATTTAATAAATTATATTCGAGAAAATCCCGGACGGAACCAGACTTTACTGTTTGATCTAGGTGATAGTCGATGTGTTAGTATTACTACCTTCGAAGGTAGTAGACAACAATTCCTAGAAATACTAAGGTCAAGAATAATGGGAGGTGATAATGCCATTCCTATAGCACAAGGAATAAGAAGACAAATAAGAGATATTCTTGGAAATCAAGGGATAGAAGTAAATGATCTACTTACACTAGAATTTGCAACGAGAAATGGACTTTATGATTACTGGCTTCAACAAATTGATATAGCTCATGCTGGAAGATTGCAATATCAGCTTCGTACTGAAGGTAATCACACTTTTGAAGCAGCTAATTTGGCAAGGAATGACGGTAACGAGCACATTGTTAGAGTATTAAATCAATTTAGGGAAAACGAAGAACAACAGCGTTTAACTTTAATCATTACTTTAAATAACACTCATTGGGTTACACTAGTGATTGAACGTCAAAATGGGAACTATGTTGGGTACTATGCTGATTCAACTGCTACTGCTGTTCCAGGTGGTATTACCGATATCATTCAAAATAACTTAGGAAATAATATCAGGATTAATAATGTTTCTGTTCGTCAGCAAACAGATGGTTGGAATTGTGGTTTATGGGCATTAGAAAATGCTAAGGATATTAATCGAGTCCTAAATGAAAATCCTGGAGAACAAGTTCAGAATATTGTAAATATTATGCGTGACTTTCTCGAAAGAAACTACCCAAACAGAGATAGAAATTACTTTCAGAACATAAGAGTGGGCATTTCACAATTATTCAGGAATGATCCGGGATTTCAAGATGTGCAATTGCAAGCATACATTCAAAATAGAGAACAAATTGATCCATTATTACGTACTTATCTAGAATTAAGATATCACAGAGTGGGAGAAGGGTGTGGACCAGTAGAAGCACCTATATCGCTTAGTGTTAGTGATTCCAGTAATTTTGGTGGCCTGCCACAGTCGAGCTTAGAAAGTCCTGAAGCTAGTGTGTTTCTGACCTTAGCAAAGGTAAAGGCGGTAGGTAGAAGTAATCGGTAGATGAAAGGAGTGTAACAAAAACCTTATGCATCAAGTAGAGATTGTGAGCAAATTTAAAGAAGTTAAGGTGGGTAACCTGTTTTTTTCTACTTGTAGCAATGTTTCAAAAAGTATATGTGTCGAGTTGGGTAAAGTTGAAGGAGGTTCTTAAATGAACAGCTATTAATTTAGTAGTATACAACATTAATAAATTTAAATAATGCAACCATTTCCAGCAACCAAAACCAGCAAGCTTTTGTTCTGACATCGGCTGTGAATATGCACAAAGATTCAAAACTTTCAATGATCTTACCTCTTATGAATTCAGTAGCTTTGATTTGAACGGACACTGAACAGAGAGCT
The DNA here is from genome assembly GCF_028982115.1 of Wolbachia endosymbiont of Drosophila tsacasi. Classification (NCBI taxonomy): domain Bacteria; kingdom Pseudomonadati; phylum Pseudomonadota; class Alphaproteobacteria; order Rickettsiales; family Anaplasmataceae; genus Wolbachia; species Wolbachia endosymbiont of Drosophila tsacasi. Next base: position 6,267 of record NZ_JAPQLJ010000016.1, read on the forward strand.
CAGCAAGGGTTATAGCGCTCAGATTAGCTTACTTTTACCACATTTATATATGAACTAATTTACCTAGCTTTGTTGCAAAAATTTCACACCTTTGTTTTCACAACGCCGCTTTTATTTAAATTGTTCTCACGAAGGTAGGTACCTTATTTGTGCTTTTTGAAAAGGTAGTTAATAAATAAATTTGTTGTAACACTAAAATTAGATATTTCTCTCAAAAATATTTTATCCAAAAAAACACCTTTTCTTTCTATTTAAATTGTGATAGAATTACAAGGGTTAAAATGAGGTATGATATGCCACCAAAATCAAGTCAGGACTCCGTTGGGGAGTCCAATCATAATAAGGTACCTGAGCAGGTTGAGCTGATTTTCGTGGGTGGCGAGTACATGTCTGATTTGGATAAATCGATTTTCTACTTTGACCCATCTTACTTTGCTTTCTCGAATACCCTGATTCACCTGAGCAGTCCGTGCCGCCAAATTTTCACAAGTAACTTGTACGATTCGATTGATGAGGCTGAACTGAGTGACAGAATTGGTGTAGCTGGCGCAAGTAGACTGGCTGAGCCAACTAGCACAATAGCAACTGCATTGAACGAAATGAGGGAACTAATAAAAGGGAACCCATCACAGTTGAGATGCTTAGAAAAAATTGTAGCAGGTGTTCAAAGTCTTACTCATGAGGCAGAAGAACTGATTAAGCGTGGTGATGGCCGAACTTGCCACAAAAATTCGCTTGAAAACCTAGCTCAAGGTGTTCACGAAACTAAAAAAAGATTACAGTTAAAAGAAGATTTAAGTGTTTCTTTAGATAAAGAAAATCAGGAGTTGTCAGAACAAAACGATCAATTAAAAGAAGAGAATAGAAAGCTTCTAGCCAAAAATAATAAACTAAAGACACAGCTAACTAGAGCAAATGCAGAAGTAGAAGAACTATCTTGGAAGTGTAAGGATGGGGAAGATAGGCTATTGAAACAAGAAAGGAATGAGTTCAATAACGAATACAAACACATTTCAAGGTCAGAAGAGGTAAAAGATCTTGATATACAAACAGAGGACATAGGTGCATTACAAGAAAGAGCCGAATTAAATGACTACCGTAGGAAAGTAGTAGAGCTGGAAGAAAAGCTAGGTATGGCAAATGCAGGCAATAAGCAATTAACATCAAGTAATAGTTTTTTAAAAGAAAGGATAAAACAACTAAAAGAAGAATTAAGGTTGAAAGATTCACAGCCTAATTCTACAGAAAAAACCATTTTTGATGAAATAAAAGAAGCTGATCAGCAACAAATGGGGATTTTTCAAATGGATCTAAATCTACGGGAACAGCTTGAAAGCAAGAATGGGCTAGAAAGTCAAATCCGAGATCTGCAGAAACAACTTGAAAGCAAAAATAAAGAGCTAAATGGTAAAAACGAAAAATTCTTGGAAGCAAGCACTCATAGTAAAAGGCAAGGTAAGTGCGCCTCTGTCTTTTTTGTATTATCTTGCGTATTTGCTGTTGGTGCAAGTTTAACAATGTCTTATTTAGCAATATGTATTTCACTCGCAGTAGCTGCGTCGGTTTTTCTTATAGTAGGGTGTTGCTGTTCATATAAAGCAAATACAGCACTTAGTAATGTTGAAGTTGATAATGGTGTTAATCCTGCAGTTGTGGAAGTTTGAAATAACCTAAGTTGAGAAGGGATAGAGTTAAGTTAATAATTTAGAGATCTTCCTAAGGATTGACACTTATAGTGGGAAGAGGTAACTTTTAGATAACATTATTGCCGCTAGTTATTATGCATCAAGCTTAACTTGTGTTATTTTTTTGCTATTGGTTAATTTATATAAGTTAAAAGGTGGATGAGAAAGTATACCTATTTAAAGTCTCAAAAAATCTATCGTGGTACATCAAGCCTTTATAAGTTTGCAGACAGATGCTTTTGATTTTGAATTGATTTGGTTTTTACAGTAACACAAATGATTTTATAAAAGTAATGAACTTTATTTTATGATCTAGTTTGACTGTTATGCCTAATGAAAAAAGCGTCAGGAATTCTTATATCTATAAGATTTTTGAGCCAGATAAAAAGATGCAGAACCAGACTCGAAAGTAGATAGGTCTCTTGCATAATCTCTATTAAGGACCTAAACAATATGATTAATAATTAAACTAATTTGACATGTTGTTAAAATAGTATTAAACTATATATATTAGATAATTAATGGGGTTTTCATGTTAAGCGATATTATAAAATCTGATACCAAAGCATTACATGGTATATTTGTTGGAAAGAAATTTCGTAGATCAGCTGATGATCGCAAAGGAAAGTACCTAGTGGGTCTGGTTTCAAAACATTCAGAATATTCTATATGTGTAGTAACTCTGCCAAAAGAAATAATACCTAACGATGTTACTTTGAATGCTTTAATTCTTACTTATGAAAAAGACCCTTCAACTTTACCAATTTTATTGAAATATTTTACTCATAAAAATCTTCTAAGAAACTTCCTTAACTAGCTCCTCTTGTTGCACTAAAGTATAGCCAAATTCTCGTGCCTTTTTGATCAAA
>NZ_JAPQLJ010000017.1:0-8076 GCF_028982115.1 Wolbachia endosymbiont of Drosophila tsacasi
GCTTGCTGGTTTTGGTTGCTGGAAATGGTTGCATTATTTAAATTTATTAATGTTGTATACTACTAAATTAATAGCTGTTCATTTAAGAACCTCCTTCAACTTTACCCAACTCGACACATATACTTTTTGAAACATTGCTACAAGTAGAAAAAAACAGGTTACCCACCTTAACTTCTTTAAATTTGCTCACAATCTCTACTTGATGCATAAGGTTTTTGTTACACTCCTTTCATCTACCGATTACTTCTACCTACCGCCTTTACCTTTGCTAAGGTCAGAAACACACTAGCTTCAGGACTTTCTAAGCTCGACTGTGGCAGGCCACCAAAATTACTGGAATCACTAACACTAAGCGATATAGGTGCTTCTACTGGTCCACACCCTTCTCCCACTCTGTGATATCTTAATTCTAGATAAGTACGTAATAATGGATCAATTTGTTCTCTATTTTGAATGTATGCTTGCAATTGCACATCTTGAAATCCCGGATCATTCCTGAATAATTGTGAAATGCCCACTCTTATGTTCTGAAAGTAATTTCTATCTCTGTTTGGGTAGTTTCTTTCGAGAAAGTCACGCATAATATTTACAATATTCTGAACTTGTTCTCCAGGATTTTCATTTAGGACTCGATTAATATCCTTAGCATTTTCTAATGCCCATAAACCACAATTCCAACCATCTGTTTGCTGACGAACAGAAACATTATTAATCCTGATATTATTTCCTAAGTTATTTTGAATGATATCGGTAATACCACCTGGAACAGCAGTAGCAGTTGAATCAGCATAGTACCCAACATAGTTCCCATTTTGACGTTCAATCACTAGTGTAACCCAATGAGTGTTATTTAAAGTAATGATTAAAGTTAAACGCTGTTGTTCTTCGTTTTCCCTAAATTGATTTAATACTCTAACAATGTGCTCGTTACCGTCATTCCTTGCCAAATTAGCTGCTTCAAAAGTGTGATTACCTTCAGTACGAAGCTGATATTGCAATCTTCCAGCATGAGCTATATCAATTTGTTGAAGCCAGTAATCATAAAGTCCATTTCTCGTTGCAAATTCTAGTGTAAGTAGATCATTTACTTCTATCCCTTGATTTCCAAGAATATCTCTTATTTGTCTTCTTATTCCTTGTGCTATAGGAATGGCATTATCACCTCCCATTATTCTTGACCTTAGTATTTCTAGGAATTGTTGTCTACTACCTTCGAAGGTAGTAATACTAACACATCGACTATCACCTAGATCAAACAGTAAAGTCTGGTTCCGTCCGGGATTTTCTCGAATATAATTTATTAAATTTTCACGAGTCTGATCTGATAATAGACCCTCTGGTGGATTTTCATCAATAACACTTTCAGGGACCACTAGTCCTCCTGATCTTAAGTCACGACCACCACGATCAAGTTTATGTACATACTCTTCTCTTCCTATTCCTTCTGGAATAGATATCAGACCTTCTACTCTCCCTGCACCTGCATTAAATATAAGAGGAAATAAAACCACCTCATTTCCAGAAGTAATAAGCAAATATCCTCTTTGCTTGTTCATAAGTTCTTTTATTCGATCTTTTGCGTTATTCTCCTTTTGTGCTACTTCTTCTACATTACCAGCAAATCTTAATATATATCCAATTGGATGAGTATCTAGATCATTCTCTGTAGGTTGTCTTAATAATAAAATGTCTAATGTCTGTTCTGTAATTCTTGTGAGTATTACCCTTTCTCCTTCTTCTTCCCGCCCCCTTTTCAAACTATATGTTTGACCAACTTTATACATAGCAAGCACTTTATAAGGATTATCACTAGCATAAAATGTACCATGTAGTATAGAACGAAACTTATCCTCACTATTAACATTTATTGCGTCCCTAAGTGGCATCAATATTCCAGAGATCTCTTGAAATAGTTCTCTATGCTGACCTACATTTTTCCAGCCATCGTTCATAACCCTTTCTGAAATACCATGTACATTTTCAACATTAGGCACTTGTATAAGATCACCAGCAAGAAAATTATTTGCATTATTATTTTGGTAATCGTGATATAAACCAAGGTCATTTGGTTGATCAATATCTAGCTCAAATTGGTCATTAAGTGTGCATGAAACTTCCCATATATGAACATTATTTCTATTAACATTAAGAGCTTGTAAATCGATAGCTTCTTGCTGTTGCGCATCGTGAGCTCTAATATGAAGTGTAACTATATTATGACCCTGAGCATAAAAGACCATAGTTAAAGTATGTCTTCTTAAATCTCCATCACCGTATCTAAATATATACTTTCTTACACGTACTCGATCTTCTCCTTCTTCCAGCTCTAAATACTCTCTAGCAAAAGCACTACTCCCAAAAGTAAAACCAGTTATACAATCAAATATTCTGTTATAATTCTCTGCATTTCTTGGTATTTTAGCAAGAAGATGTTGAAGTAAGAAATCTCTAATATTTTCTCTAATTCCTTCATTCTCCAAACACTCAAATAATCTTTGTACTAAAGGAAATCTATCCTGTTGAAGCCCTACCGTATCAACCCTAAAAGGAATTCGATTTAAATCAAAATTTAATCCAACACAAACAGTATGCTCTGATGTGGTAGGTATAAATGAAGAAACATATAATCTTTTAGCGTGACCTCTGGCACAGTCTAATGCGGTACTGGACAATGTTGCTCCTGTAGCAATATTAATGACAATAGGAACATTTCCTCTTTCTTCTTGATGACGTACAAGAAAAGCAACATGTGAGTTTCTAGGAGATAAGTCAAGATCGATGCCTATTGTGTAGCGATGACTAAAATTTGCTAAGAAAGCTAATAAAAACCCGTAACTCTCAAACTTTTGACTGCGATTTTGAATGTCATTTTGTAGGCTGCCTAGGTAATTACGATAGATTCGAGTTATGTATGGCAAAATTCCTTCATTTATTCCACGTTCTACATTTATTCTTTGGTTACTTGCTAGCACTTCCATAAAATTGAAAATCCCTTGCTGACTTGGTCCAACTTGCACAAAATTGACCAAATGACCAAGCTGTACGATCTGATCTTGATCGAGTCGTATACTTTCTATTTCCTTAACTTTCAACACACTGCTTGGCGCAAGCACATTAATCTCCCTAAGCCTATTGCGTTCTATATGCCTCAGAAGGCTAATCTCAGACGCTGAATATTCAGCAAATCTATTTCTACCTTGAGAATCTTTTTCACGAATCATCTCGAATACTGTTGCAATTGCCTCTCCCTGACTCCTGCCTTTCCCATGCATACATACTTTGTACTGCTCAAAACTTAGGTCTTCTTTCCTTAAACCTTGATTTTGCTGTATAATTTTTTGTACTAGAGAATCTTTCTCCCTTTTACTAAATCTTAACCCACCACTATTAGAACGATCAGAAATGCTGTAACACCTGACAACTTGCTGTCCGTCACGATTACGAGTTAAAACAACAACTTTTAGGTTTCCTGTATTTCTATTTCTACCACTTGTATCAATACCATGATTATCAAAACGAAAATAGACTTTCTCATCTGTATTCAAAATGCCTGCATCATGAGCAGTAGCAAACATACTAAAAAAGAATACAGGAAGGAAACGTCCTGTACCTACATGATACAAGAAAGATGGACATTGATTTAAAAAGGATTCAAACTCTTGTCTAAAACCATCAAGATCTCCATCCACTAAATTCCTAATAAGCCCATCACCATTACTCATACAAAATACCCTTTATTTACTACGACCAAAAATACCAAGAGTTCATAAGTGGATTACTTATTACCACTAAGCGTAAAGATGCTTTTTTTTCTTATAAGAAGAAACACCACTTACACTAGGAGTTCCAAGCTCAGACTGCGGACTATCATCAATTGGCAAAGTTGTTCTCTTACTGCCACAAGCTTTAACTGGCAAAGTTGTTCTCTTACTGCCATGAGCTTTAGATCGTGTCCGTAAATCATACCTAGGGCCATCACCTCCAGGAGGTAAAGTTGTTTTCTTTAACTCAGAAAACAATTCTTTCGCCAAATCATCGTAGTTTATACCTTCTTCCATTCTTTCTCTACCACATAATCTAAGGTTTTCTACCATGACTTCTTTAAAAAGTTCAAACTTTTCAGGAAAGCAACTTTTAGCAAATGATATTATATCTAATATTTCTTCTTTCTCTATTTTCCTATTGAGCTTACAAACATCTTCTTTAAAAAATTCAAACTCTTCAGAAAAGTAACTTCTAGCAAATGATGCCATATCTAATATTTCTTCTTTCTCTCCTTTCCTATTGGGCTTACAAACATCTCCTCGTTTCCAATTAATAATTAATCCCCCAAGTACACTCTTTATAGGAACTGTATAATTAGAAGTATTAACAGAGGTCTCTCTGTATTCAGTAAAGCGTTCACATTTCCAAATCTTCATAACAAGAGATCTAGCTTGAACACTTGACTCAGGATTTTTCAACATTACATTTGAAAGTGAGTAAAGGAGGAGGTCATACTCATCTTGTGAGAATATTTTCTCTGAATGATCTCCACGTTCTGAAACGCCTTTATAACACCAGCACTGTACCAAATCATGAACCGTATCAAAAAAACATGACTCTATTAATTCAGCAAGAATGGAATATACTCCCTTATCTTTCTGCAGCAATTTCTGTAAAAGAGTATCTTTATCACCTATATTCCTTACACAAAAATCTAAAATAGGAGCGTCTTTCTCAACAGATTGAGGACGAGAAAGAGCAAGAATAGCTTCTGTAAGCTTCTTTTCCTTATCTTCTTCTTTTAAATGATTATAAAAATACTCTACCCCTTCACTCCACTTAAGTTTTACAGCACTGTCAAAACCTTCTACTGCATCATACTGCTTTAATTCCCCAGATTCTCTATCGATCCAGAAATCAAATAGAGGACCTTTCCTTCGAATGCCACCCAAAAGCGAGTTTCGTATGTACTCATCAGTTATAGGATTACCTCTACTATCAAGTTCATCAGAAGAAAATCCATTTTTGTAGGATTTAAATGCTTTTTGAAAGAGTGGATGAATTTTATCTACTACACAGTAACTACAAGCCATCTCATATTTGCGAAGTGGATTATCGATTTTCCTTATTTTTTTTTTAGTAAAACTTTGACCTAAAGCAGCATTATTCAACCTTACACCTGACCAGGAACTTTCAGCTCGGAATACACTGTGCAAGAACTTCAGCTTATCACCCTTAAAGTATTTTATGTGCTCCATAAAGTTATCCTGAAGGACTCCCACCCATCTCTTGATAGCTGACTTCCTCCCAGCAGCAACTGTTGGATCTGGATGTTTAATAGCTTCCTGTAATTTTTTGGACATCGTAGCCCGAAGCTCTTTCTGTGTTGGCATTAACCCCGCCTGTTAAGTATTTATATAAAAAAGGTATTGTACAGATATTAGAATGGATTGCAATATTAAAATTACTAGAATAGAGGGTTTAATAAAAAAACGTTATGGCTAAAACTTCTTTTCTTGAATTTTCTTAATATAATCAACAGAAAACCCTGTTATTTCAGCAATAACATCAATAGAAACACCCGCCTTAAGTGAATTCTTTGCCACAGCAATTTTAGCCTGTTGTTCGCCCTCTTCCCTACCTTCCGCTCTGCCTTTTTGATGACCGATGAGGATGCCTTCTAGTCTGCCTTTTTCGTGTCCAACCCTAACACCTTCATCAAATTTTTGAGCGAAAGCAGCTACCTCATCCATTAAACGTTTTTTCCTTTGCTCATATGCTAGTAATTCTTCCTCCGACCAATTAAACTTATTCATCTCTTCATAAGCTCATTTTATTATTACATCACTACCAACTATTTTATCTAGGTCCTCTTCCCTTGTTTCTGCTGCATATCGAAAAAAATAACACCACTTTTCTACTATATTTTTTAATTGATCTTCTTTAGTCTTGGTAAACTTTGGTAATTCAATGAATACGAAGTAGAGATCCTTTAAATCATGCTCATTAGTATTTTCATCCCGAATAGTATGATTAGATTTATACTCAGCCTTATCTGGAAAAATAATACAATCAGCAACAGCTATAAAGATAATTTCCTTGAGGTTATGATAATCATCACCTTGATCTGCTTGACTTGAGTAAGCTTTAGCAGCATAATATTGGGCACGTTTCTCAAAGCCTTTTGTTTTAGCGACCTGCATTTCGACTATCACTTGCAGCCCATTTTCATCTCTACAAAGAACATCAACAATACTTTGTTTTTTAGAAGCAATCTCAGGGTCTTGAATAGCACTTAAAAACTCTATATACTTTATTTCATTTTTATCAGTGAAGCCAAGGATATCATTGAGGAAGTGAATAAGAATATCTTTATTTTTTTTCAGTACCAAAGATACGGCGAAAAGATATATCATTTTTGGGATCAAGGAACTTTGAAAGAGCCATAAGAAATCAACCTAAAAAGCATTAATAATTATACACAATTCTGAAGGAATGTTCAAGTTTTTTATTTTTTTAAGTTTTAAACGGCTGTCAGAGATCATCTTAGAATAGCATTCTCATTTACGTCCTTTTTATCAACCCTGCTGTAAAGCACCTTAAAAGACCAGAAAATGGATGCCATGAGTTTGGTGGTCTCAAACACACCTATTTTAGGTGTGAACTTTTAAAACTTACTATTTTAGTGACCTTACCCAGAAAAAGCAGAGAAGACGTTTTTGAAGTAAAATGAACGTTTTTTCAAAGAGGTATGATATGACAAAAAGAAGAGAATGTACAACAGAGTTCAAAATAGAAGCTATAAGACTGGTAAAAGAAACAGGTCAACCATCAGCAAAAATAGCAAGAGATTTGGATATGTTTATTAAGTAAGTGGGTAAGAAAATATAATGAGAAAATGTCTGGGACAGATGCATTTCCAGGTAAAGGAAAGTTAGCACCTTATGACAAAGAAAGGTTTGATTTAAAGAAAGAATTAGCAAAAGTAACTAGAGAAAGAGACATTTAAAAAAAAGCCCTGACCAACCAAAAGGAGTAAAATATTCTTTTATAAAAGAGCATAAAAACTGCTATAAAATACAGGAGTTATTCAGGTTTTTAAATGTATCTGCTTGTGGTATGGATTCCAGTAGACTTGCTGCAAAATAGTGTAAAAGATGGTAAAGTATGAAAAAGAGAAATAAAAAGTGAGGGAAAATGAGTCTGAATTACCATAAAGTAAGTAAACACCCGAGAAATTTTCGAGATGTAACGGGATTGAAAATAGAAGAATTCGAAAAATCTTGGAAAAAGTCCGTCCAGAGTGGAAAAAGCTTGAAAGACAGAAAAAGCGCCACGGAAGAATTGCTAATTTACCGACACTGGAAGATAAAATGTTGTGCGTAATTTTGTATTATCGGACCTACATAACCCACAGATTTTTAGGCTGCCTTTTCAACTTACATAATGCGAATATTTGCCGACTTTTGAAGAAAATGGAACCACTGTTGGCAAAAAAAATTACTATAAAAAAGGACAGAACCCTAACGCCAGAGAGGATTTTGAAGATACTGGCAGATGTTACAGAGCAGCAGATACAGCAGCCAAAAGAAAGCAGAAAACGGAAGAAAAGTTACTCTGGCAAGAAAAAAGTGCACACAATGAAAACAGAAATTGTGATCGAAGAAAGAGGGCAAATTTTATCGGTTTCAAGATCTCACCGTGGGAGAATTCACGATTTTCGGATAAGAAAACAGGAGAAATTGCTGCCTACAGACAGTATAAAGCATGCCGATTCTGGCTATCAGGGATGGCAAAAATTGCAAAGTAACGTTGTGATACCATACAAAAAATACCGAAAGAAGCCACTAACTGAGGAGCAAAAGGAGCACAACCGAGAGTTGGCATCATTTAGGATGAGGGTCGAAAATAAGATACGAGAATTGAAAATATTCAAGATTTTGTCGCACGTTTACCGTAACTTTCAGAAAAAATATAACATGAGATTTAATATTATTGAAGGTTTGGTGAATTTGAGGCATGGGTTTTAGCCTGCTGCTATTTTAGCCTAATTCACCCTGAAATTAGTATATACCTTTTCGCAGCAGGTCT
>NZ_JAPQLJ010000018.1:0-9374 GCF_028982115.1 Wolbachia endosymbiont of Drosophila tsacasi
GCTTGCTGGTTTTGGTTGCTGGAAATGGTTGCATTATTTAAATTTATTAATGTTGTATACTACTAAATTAATAGCTGTTCATTTAAGAACCTCCTTCAACTTTACCCAACTCGACACATATACTTTTTGAAACATTGCTACAAGTAGAAAAAAACAGGTTACCCACCTTAACTTCTTTAAATTTGCTCACAATCTCTACTTGATGCATAAGGTTTTTGTTACACTCCTTTCATCTACCGATTACTTCTACCTACCGCCTTTACCTTTGCTAAGGTCAGAAACACACTAGCTTCAGGACTTTCTAAGCTCGACTGTGGCAGGCCACCAAAATTACTGGAATCACTAACACTAAGCGATATAGGTGCTTCTACTGGTCCACACCCTTCTCCCACTCTGTGATATCTTAATTCTAGATAAGTACGTAATAATGGATCAATTTGTTCTCTATTTTGAATGTATGCTTGCAATTGCACATCTTGAAATCCCGGATCATTCCTGAATAATTGTGAAATGCCCACTCTTATGTTCTGAAAGTAATTTCTATCTCTGTTTGGGTAGTTTCTTTCGAGAAAGTCACGCATAATATTTACAATATTCTGAACTTGTTCTCCAGGATTTTCATTTAGGACTCGATTAATATCCTTAGCATTTTCTAATGCCCATAAACCACAATTCCAACCATCTGTTTGCTGACGAACAGAAACATTATTAATCCTGATATTATTTCCTAAGTTATTTTGAATGATATCGGTAATACCACCTGGAACAGCAGTAGCAGTTGAATCAGCATAGTACCCAACATAGTTCCCATTTTGACGTTCAATCACTAGTGTAACCCAATGAGTGTTATTTAAAGTAATGATTAAAGTTAAACGCTGTTGTTCTTCGTTTTCCCTAAATTGATTTAATACTCTAACAATGTGCTCGTTACCGTCATTCCTTGCCAAATTAGCTGCTTCAAAAGTGTGATTACCTTCAGTACGAAGCTGATATTGCAATCTTCCAGCATGAGCTATATCAATTTGTTGAAGCCAGTAATCATAAAGTCCATTTCTCGTTGCAAATTCTAGTGTAAGTAGATCATTTACTTCTATCCCTTGATTTCCAAGAATATCTCTTATTTGTCTTCTTATTCCTTGTGCTATAGGAATGGCATTATCACCTCCCATTATTCTTGACCTTAGTATTTCTAGGAATTGTTGTCTACTACCTTCGAAGGTAGTAATACTAACACATCGACTATCACCTAGATCAAACAGTAAAGTCTGGTTCCGTCCGGGATTTTCTCGAATATAATTTATTAAATTTTCACGAGTCTGATCTGATAATAGACCCTCTGGTGGATTTTCATCAATAACACTTTCAGGGACCACTAGTCCTCCTGATCTTAAGTCACGACCACCACGATCAAGTTTATGTACATACTCTTCTCTTCCTATTCCTTCTGGAATAGATATCAGACCTTCTACTCTCCCTGCACCTGCATTAAATATAAGAGGAAATAAAACCACCTCATTTCCAGAAGTAATAAGCAAATATCCTCTTTGCTTGTTCATAAGTTCTTTTATTCGATCTTTTGCGTTATTCTCCTTTTGTGCTACTTCTTCTACATTACCAGCAAATCTTAATATATATCCAATTGGATGAGTATCTAGATCATTCTCTGTAGGTTGTCTTAATAATAAAATGTCTAATGTCTGTTCTGTAATTCTTGTGAGTATTACCCTTTCTCCTTCTTCTTCCCGCCCCCTTTTCAAACTATATGTTTGACCAACTTTATACATAGCAAGCACTTTATAAGGATTATCACTAGCATAAAATGTACCATGTAGTATAGAACGAAACTTATCCTCACTATTAACATTTATTGCGTCCCTAAGTGGCATCAATATTCCAGAGATCTCTTGAAATAGTTCTCTATGCTGACCTACATTTTTCCAGCCATCGTTCATAACCCTTTCTGAAATACCATGTACATTTTCAACATTAGGCACTTGTATAAGATCACCAGCAAGAAAATTATTTGCATTATTATTTTGGTAATCGTGATATAAACCAAGGTCATTTGGTTGATCAATATCTAGCTCAAATTGGTCATTAAGTGTGCATGAAACTTCCCATATATGAACATTATTTCTATTAACATTAAGAGCTTGTAAATCGATAGCTTCTTGCTGTTGCGCATCGTGAGCTCTAATATGAAGTGTAACTATATTATGACCCTGAGCATAAAAGACCATAGTTAAAGTATGTCTTCTTAAATCTCCATCACCGTATCTAAATATATACTTTCTTACACGTACTCGATCTTCTCCTTCTTCCAGCTCTAAATACTCTCTAGCAAAAGCACTACTCCCAAAAGTAAAACCAGTTATACAATCAAATATTCTGTTATAATTCTCTGCATTTCTTGGTATTTTAGCAAGAAGATGTTGAAGTAAGAAATCTCTAATATTTTCTCTAATTCCTTCATTCTCCAAACACTCAAATAATCTTTGTACTAAAGGAAATCTATCCTGTTGAAGCCCTACCGTATCAACCCTAAAAGGAATTCGATTTAAATCAAAATTTAATCCAACACAAACAGTATGCTCTGATGTGGTAGGTATAAATGAAGAAACATATAATCTTTTAGCGTGACCTCTGGCACAGTCTAATGCGGTACTGGACAATGTTGCTCCTGTAGCAATATTAATGACAATAGGAACATTTCCTCTTTCTTCTTGATGACGTACAAGAAAAGCAACATGTGAGTTTCTAGGAGATAAGTCAAGATCGATGCCTATTGTGTAGCGATGACTAAAATTTGCTAAGAAAGCTAATAAAAACCCGTAACTCTCAAACTTTTGACTGCGATTTTGAATGTCATTTTGTAGGCTGCCTAGGTAATTACGATAGATTCGAGTTATGTATGGCAAAATTCCTTCATTTATTCCACGTTCTACATTTATTCTTTGGTTACTTGCTAGCACTTCCATAAAATTGAAAATCCCTTGCTGACTTGGTCCAACTTGCACAAAATTGACCAAATGACCAAGCTGTACGATCTGATCTTGATCGAGTCGTATACTTTCTATTTCCTTAACTTTCAACACACTGCTTGGCGCAAGCACATTAATCTCCCTAAGCCTATTGCGTTCTATATGCCTCAGAAGGCTAATCTCAGACGCTGAATATTCAGCAAATCTATTTCTACCTTGAGAATCTTTTTCACGAATCATCTCGAATACTGTTGCAATTGCCTCTCCCTGACTCCTGCCTTTCCCATGCATACATACTTTGTACTGCTCAAAACTTAGGTCTTCTTTCCTTAAACCTTGATTTTGCTGTATAATTTTTTGTACTAGAGAATCTTTCTCCCTTTTACTAAATCTTAACCCACCACTATTAGAACGATCAGAAATGCTGTAACACCTGACAACTTGCTGTCCGTCACGATTACGAGTTAAAACAACAACTTTTAGGTTTCCTGTATTTCTATTTCTACCACTTGTATCAATACCATGATTATCAAAACGAAAATAGACTTTCTCATCTGTATTCAAAATGCCTGCATCATGAGCAGTAGCAAACATACTAAAAAAGAATACAGGAAGGAAACGTCCTGTACCTACATGATACAAGAAAGATGGACATTGATTTAAAAAGGATTCAAACTCTTGTCTAAAACCATCAAGATCTCCATCCACTAAATTCCTAATAAGCCCATCACCATTACTCATACAAAATACCCTTTATTTACTACGACCAAAAATACCAAGAGTTCATAAGTGGATTACTTATTACCACTAAGCGTAAAGATGCTTTTTTTTCTTATAAGAAGAAACACCACTTACACTAGGAGTTCCAAGCTCAGACTGCGGACTATCATCAATTGGCAAAGTTGTTCTCTTACTGCCACAAGCTTTAACTGGCAAAGTTGTTCTCTTACTGCCATGAGCTTTAGATCGTGTCCGTAAATCATACCTAGGGCCATCACCTCCAGGAGGTAAAGTTGTTTTCTTTAACTCAGAAAACAATTCTTTCGCCAAATCATCGTAGTTTATACCTTCTTCCATTCTTTCTCTACCACATAATCTAAGGTTTTCTACCATGACTTCTTTAAAAAGTTCAAACTTTTCAGGAAAGCAACTTTTAGCAAATGATATTATATCTAATATTTCTTCTTTCTCTATTTTCCTATTGAGCTTACAAACATCTTCTTTAAAAAATTCAAACTCTTCAGAAAAGTAACTTCTAGCAAATGATGCCATATCTAATATTTCTTCTTTCTCTCCTTTCCTATTGGGCTTACAAACATCTCCTCGTTTCCAATTAATAATTAATCCCCCAAGTACACTCTTTATAGGAACTGTATAATTAGAAGTATTAACAGAGGTCTCTCTGTATTCAGTAAAGCGTTCACATTTCCAAATCTTCATAACAAGAGATCTAGCTTGAACACTTGACTCAGGATTTTTCAACATTACATTTGAAAGTGAGTAAAGGAGGAGGTCATACTCATCTTGTGAGAATATTTTCTCTGAATGATCTCCACGTTCTGAAACGCCTTTATAACACCAGCACTGTACCAAATCATGAACCGTATCAAAAAAACATGACTCTATTAATTCAGCAAGAATGGAATATACTCCCTTATCTTTCTGCAGCAATTTCTGTAAAAGAGTATCTTTATCACCTATATTCCTTACACAAAAATCTAAAATAGGAGCGTCTTTCTCAACAGATTGAGGACGAGAAAGAGCAAGAATAGCTTCTGTAAGCTTCTTTTCCTTATCTTCTTCTTTTAAATGATTATAAAAATACTCTACCCCTTCACTCCACTTAAGTTTTACAGCACTGTCAAAACCTTCTACTGCATCATACTGCTTTAATTCCCCAGATTCTCTATCGATCCAGAAATCAAATAGAGGACCTTTCCTTCGAATGCCACCCAAAAGCGAGTTTCGTATGTACTCATCAGTTATAGGATTACCTCTACTATCAAGTTCATCAGAAGAAAATCCATTTTTGTAGGATTTAAATGCTTTTTGAAAGAGTGGATGAATTTTATCTACTACACAGTAACTACAAGCCATCTCATATTTGCGAAGTGGATTATCGATTTTCCTTATTTTTTTTTTAGTAAAACTTTGACCTAAAGCAGCATTATTCAACCTTACACCTGACCAGGAACTTTCAGCTCGGAATACACTGTGCAAGAACTTCAGCTTATCACCCTTAAAGTATTTTATGTGCTCCATAAAGTTATCCTGAAGGACTCCCACCCATCTCTTGATAGCTGACTTCCTCCCAGCAGCAACTGTTGGATCTGGATGTTTAATAGCTTCCTGTAATTTTTTGGACATCGTAGCCCGAAGCTCTTTCTGTGTTGGCATTAACCCCGCCTGTTAAGTATTTATATAAAAAAGGTATTGTACAGATATTAGAATGGATTGCAATATTAAAATTACTAGAATAGAGGGTTTAATAAAAAAACGTTATGGCTAAAACTTCTTTTCTTGAATTTTCTTAATATAATCAACAGAAAACCCTGTTATTTCAGCAATAACATCAATAGAAACACCCGCCTTAAGTGAATTCTTTGCCACAGCAATTTTAGCCTGTTGTTCGCCCTCTTCCCTACCTTCCGCTCTGCCTTTTTGATGACCGATGAGGATGCCTTCTAGTCTGCCTTTTTCGTGTCCAACCCTAACACCTTCATCAAATTTTTGAGCGAAAGCAGCTACCTCATCCATTAAACGTTTTTTCCTTTGCTCATATGCTAGTAATTCTTCCTCCGACCAATTAAACTTATTCATCTCTTCATAAGCTCATTTTATTATTACATCACTACCAACTATTTTATCTAGGTCCTCTTCCCTTGTTTCTGCTGCATATCGAAAAAAATAACACCACTTTTCTACTATATTTTTTAATTGATCTTCTTTAGTCTTGGTAAACTTTGGTAATTCAATGAATACGAAGTAGAGATCCTTTAAATCATGCTCATTAGTATTTTCATCCCGAATAGTATGATTAGATTTATACTCAGCCTTATCTGGAAAAATAATACAATCAGCAACAGCTATAAAGATAATTTCCTTGAGGTTATGATAATCATCACCTTGATCTGCTTGACTTGAGTAAGCTTTAGCAGCATAATATTGGGCACGTTGTATCTTGAAAAAAGCATCTAATGTTTTAAGCTTAAGCATTAGGTGGAGAAGGGAAGAACTCTGATCGAAGCCTTAGATATAAAATCTGTACTAAAGATAAGAATTCCCTTCTCAAAAGTGTAGGCTGGACGGTATCGTAGAAAGACCTGAATGGTTCTAATTCTGTATTCACAAGACTAGCCTTACTTTTCATTTTTAATGGTAACGTATGGGGTATCAACAACTTTTTGGGCATAGATATATCAAAAGATCGCTTTGATGTTTTTCTCTCATTTATAAGCAAAAAAGGAAAGCGTGAAACTAGAAAAAGGAGCTTTAAGAACGATGATCATGGGTTTCAAAGTCTACTGAATTTTCTACACAAACATAATGTAGAAAAAGTAAAAACCTGCATGGAATCTACTGGTTGTTATAGCGAAGCACTGGCTGAATTTCTACACAATGCTGGACATTTTGTAAGTGTTGTAAATCCTTATTGCATAAAATCTTATGCAAGGAGTAAGCTGATACGACAAAAGAATGATCAGACCGATGCAGAAGTTATTGCCGATTATTGTCAAAGACAAGAACCTATTCGTTGGACACCACCTTCTCCTGAAATGAAAAAATTAAAACATCTTTATCGTTGCTCGGCTGCGTTAAAAGATGAATTGACATTAGTAAATAACCACTTAGAAAAAAAAAGAGGCTACCTAAAGAAGTTGCAAATGCTTGGGAAGACCTTGCAATGAATATAGAGCAAAAAATAGAAACAATAAAAAACTCCATATGCGAACTATTAAAACAACACAAAGAATTGTTGGAAGATTTTCAACTCCTATTGACTATTCCAGGTATAGGAGAGAATAGCTATTTTAGCTGAAGTTCCTGATATAAAAGCTTTTAGAGATGCCAGGCAATTAGCAGCATATGCAGAAGTTATACCGCGAAATATGACGTCAGGTTCATCTGTATATGCCAAGCCCAGATTAAGTAAAGTTGGTTCACAAACATTACGTAAGGCACTTTTCTTTCCTGCCATAGCAACCCCAACTATGGATTAGCCGATAAAGAAAGGCATAGAAATGGAGGGCTTTTTCGACTGCAAGGAATAGGAAATCAGGACAGAAAAAACATGAATTAGGAAATTTGTTGGTGATCTGTGCCTTGTATGCTCAATCTCAAACTTGTTTTTCAAGAAGTCAAAAACCGTCTCAACAATCGATCTTTTTCTTAGCAAAATCTTCTCTTTCAGAGAAATCAGTGCGTTTTTCATGCCCTTTTTCACTTTAGTGACGAGTTTTAGACCTCTATCGAAGAGTTCCTCAAAGAGCTCTTTCTTTATATAGCCCTTATCTCCAAACAAAAGTCCTGTTAGTTTTTTGGTTATAGTTGGCACAGGTTTTCTATCGTCAACGTTACCTCTGGTTAGCGTAAGCGCTTGAATTTCTCCAATTTCGTTGATCACCAAGTGCAATTTGAAGCCGAAAAACCAACCGTATGTGCTCTTACTAATTTCTGCCAAACCATTAAAAAATTTATTCCTGGAGATCCTTCTTTTGTGGCAAATGGCGATTGTAGAAGTGTCGATGTAGGAAATACCTGTCATTTTCGCCTGTTCGCAGAACCATTGCAAAAGTAATGCTAAATACCATAAAATCCGCGATTTAAGAGCGATAAACCGGTCATATGTTGGCAATTTAGGAAACTCTAATTTGCAAAGTGGCAGATAAAGTAGGTAAAAAGCTTTGAAATTTTTGCATGGTGATTGGTGATACAATAGGATTATGATAAGGATTTCTGGAGTCCTGGTATTCTAGTGGGTTTTCTGCAGTTTAATGGGAGTATATTGGCAAAGTTCTCATCGACCATGCGACAAAAATCCTCGACGCAACAGTAAAGTTCTGTAATATCTTTCTTCATGGGTAACCTCTTATTATCGCTAAAATACTAGAGCTTACCCTATTTTCCTCTTCTTAGCTGCACTTTTATCTATTCTTTATCCATAGTTGGGGTTAAGACGGTAGTATTATAACATACGTAGATAGTCAAGGTACTCAAGCCTATCCTTCGAGACGTTTAAATAGTTGTTTGGGACATATATATGCACCCGTTTACAATCTTAAACTTTAACTAAAACTCTCGAGGTTATTTATGGTTACATCTTATCAAAATTTTATTGGCATTGATATTGGAAAACTTGAATTTGTTACTGCAGTTAATGAACAAAAAGGTGTCATCAAATTTGACAATAGTTGTGTTGGTTGGAAACAATTCTACCAAAAATTTTCAAATATCTTGCCTAACTCCATGGCAATTTTAGAAGCTACAGGAGGTTATGAGCTTGGCTTATTGTATTTTCTTATTGATAGAAAAATTGCTGTGCATCGTGCTAATACTCGTCAAGTTAAAAACTTCATTCTATCTCATGGAACTTTGGCAAAGTCTTGATGCAAAAGCGCTTGCCCAATATGGTTCTGAGCGGTGTAGACATCTGCAGCTATTTACACCTATCTCAAAAGAACAAACCACCTTGTTTGCACTTTGTCAGCGTCGTGACGATATTACGAAAATGCTTGTTCAAGACAAGAATAGGCTAAAAACTCCTGGAAATGATTACATTAAGGAAAGTTGTCAACAAGCTATTGAATTCCTCAACAACCAGGTAGAAAAGCTTGATCAAGCTATACAAAAAATAGTCAATGAAAATCCTGAATTGCAATAATGCCAAAAAATTCTTGAAACAGTTCCTGGAATAGGTAGAAAAACCTCTCAATGTTTATTGTGTCTCATACCGGAACTTGGTTCTTTAAATAAAAGGCAAATTTCAAGCCTTGCAGGTGTTGCGCTTCATCCTAAGGAAAGTGGTAAAGCTATTGGCTACCGAAGGATTATAGGTGGAAGAAGTAACGTTCGTTCAAAGCTTTTTACAGCAACCATGGCTGCTGCAAGGTCCAAATCTGCACTTGGTGCCTTTTATTCTAAGCTTATTGAAAGTGGTAAGAAGAAGATGGTGGCTATAACAGCTCTAATGCGAAAAATTATAGTAATTGCTAATGCAAGACTTAAAGAAGCAATTAATTTGCATACTCTTACAACGGTAACTGAAATTAGCTAATGAATATGTGCGTCCACACAGACTTAAAGCACATATTCATTAGCTAAGCAGAAATTGTTGTGACAGCTGTTTGATATAAAATTTTATTTCTATGACACACGGGTTTTTATTGCCCACAT
>NZ_JAPQLJ010000019.1:0-10391 GCF_028982115.1 Wolbachia endosymbiont of Drosophila tsacasi
ACATTTACTTGGTGTAGAGTTAAGTTTCCTGGATCCAAGTAGTCAAGCTACTCGGATGACAAAAAAGGGGCTACTTGGATCCTAGAGGGAAGCGTTCGTGCAATTATTGTGCATGAATTTAAATAGCACAACTTATGACAATTATCTTCGCACCAAAATATTTGTGAGACTCAGTGTTTAGATTTACTTCGCCTATTCAGCTAGTTTTTATTACAATTATAACAAAATAATTTTGGCTCTGATGAAAACTGTATATGTATGTCAATCCTGTGGTCATAGCACTGGTAGGTGGGTAGGGAAGTGTATTGCGTGTGACAATTGGGATACAGTTGTTGAAGAAATAGCAGTAAAAACGGGCAAAAAGAGTATATCTGTGCCAATTTTAATAAAGACGTTATCGGGTAGCGAAATTATCACTCCAAGTCGTTTTCTAACAGGAATAGAAGAATTAGATAGAGTTTTTGGTGGAGGTATCGTTCAAGGTGCTAGCATTTTGATTGGTGGTGAACCTGGAATTGGAAAATCTACCCTGTTGCTTAGAATTGCAGCTAATGTTGTGCAACTTTCCTCCTTTGAATGTCTTTATGTATCTGGCGAGGAATCTTTAGAGCAAGTGAGCCTCAGAGCAAAGCGTCTTGAGATAAATGAACCTAAAATTAAGCTTTTATCTACAGTGTCTTTAACTGATGTAGTAGCAACGATAAAGGAAAATAAAAGTATTAAATTTTTAGTAATTGACTCTATACAAACAATGTATGATAGCAGAATTACATCAGCACCAGGCACTGTAACCCAGGTTCGTACTTGCGCTCATGAATTAACCATTCTTGCGAAACAATATGGTATTTCTCTTTTAATAGTTGGTCATATAACTAAGGATGGACAAATAGCTGGACCTAAAACTTTGGAGCATATGGTGGATACGGTATTATATTTTGAAGGTGAAAATAGCAATCAATATCGCATTTTGCGTACTATTAAAAATAGATTTGGCCCTGCAAATGAAATTGGTGTTTTTGAGATGTCTGAAGCAGGACTAGTGCCTATTGATAACCCATCATCATTGTTTCTGATGGCTCATGACAGAGAAGTAGTTGGTAGCGCTGTATTTGCAGGAATTGAAGGTTCAAGACCAATTTTAATGGAAGTGCAAGCATTAATAGCAGGGACTAATATGGCAACCCCAAGAAGGGCAGTAGTTGGATGGGATATTAATCGATTGGCTATGATCATTGCGGTGCTAAATGCTCGTTGTAAAATGTTTTTGCATGATAAAGAAGTGTACCTAAACATTGCAGGGGGACTCAAAATACAGGAACCATCGGCTGATCTTGCTGTTGCTGCTTCCCTTATTTCAAGTGTAGTAAATTTACCGCTGCCAACTTCCTCAATAATCTGCGGTGAAGTTGCACTTTCAGGAGAAATTAGGAATGTCTCGCATGCTGATCTCAGACTAAAAGAAGCACAAAAGTTAGGATTCAAAAAAGCAATTATGCCTAAAAATGGTAATTACTCTTCTCATGATATTGAGATAATTAAGCTTGGTCACGTAAGGGAATTAAGAGAAATTTTTAATTACAATTAAATAATGCTTCAGCAAACTCTTTACTAGTAAACTCCTTTAAGTCCTCCATACTCTCGCCAATTCCTATAGCATGTAACTTTACCTTATAAGCTTCTGCAAGGCCAATTACCACTCCGCCTTTAGCAGTGCCATCTAACTTTGTTATAATTAACCCTGTAACACTAACCATCTTACTAAATGCCTCTAATTGGCTATAAGCATTTTGGCCGGTAGTTGCGTCAAGAACTAAAATAACATCATGAGGGGCAGTGTCATCCAATTTCTTTATCGTTCTATATATTTTTGATAATTCCTCCATAAGGTTCACATTATTTTGCAGCCTTCCTGCTGTGTCAATTAGAACAACATCAACGTTATCTTTTATAGCTTGACTTACAGCCCTATATGCCACACTTGCAGAGTCGCTACCGTACTCTCCAGTAACGATAGAACAACCAGAGCGTTCTGCCCAAATATTTAACTGCTCACTAGCAGCAGCTCTAAATGTGTCACACGCAACAAGCATAACGGATTTTCCCATCTCCTTATATTTATATGCGAGCTTACCTATAGTTGTGGTTTTACCGTTACCGTTTACTCCACATACCATTATTATATGTGGTTTTTTATTTAAAATTAACGGTTGCACGACAGGGTTTAATATAGCTTCTATTTCGTTCATTAACTGCTGTGTGATAATGTTATGTTCAACCTCCTTGTCAAACTTGATGCTTGTGAGCCTGTCAATAATCAACTTGGAAGTTTTATGACCAATATCCATGCTAATTAGCAATTCTTCTAGCTCATCTAAAAGCGACTGATCTAATTTTTTTTTGCCAGAAAAAATACTCTTTACTCCATCGCTAAAGCGCGAAGAAGTTTTCAACAAGCCTTTATAAAGATTACCAAATAAACTCAAGGGAATACTCCTTTTTAGATCATAAACTTAATTACAATATAGAGAATGACACGCACTATATGTATTTGTAAAGTAAAATGCACTCACTTTGCGGGTATTTTGTGAGTAAAATATACCGTTTGCTAGTGTATTTTACTTTAGTTTTTAACCTAAATATGTTATAATATAAGGCAGTGGTTTATAGGTAATTTTATGAGTTATAATGAGAAAATTTTAGATCATTACGAAAATCCAAGAAATGTTGGCTCTCTGGATAAAAATGATCCAAATGTTGGTACTGGTTTAGTTGGTGCACCATCGTGCGGTGATGTAATGAAATTGCAGATAAAGGTCAATGACAAAGGTGTTATTGAAGATGCAAAATTTAAAACTTTTGGTTGCGGTTCTGCCATTGCTTCAAGTTCTTTGTTAACAGAGATGATTAAAGGAAAAGCTATTGAAGATGTGACACAGATAAAGAATACTCAAATAGTGGAAGAGTTGTCTTTACCTCCAGTGAAGATACACTGCTCGGTGCTTGCTGAAGATGCTATAAAGGCTGCTATTCATGATTATCAAAGCAAACAAAGTAAAGGTGGACATTGAGAACTAAAGCATGAGTGAATATCAAGAAGTAGGCGGAGGTGAAACTGTAAAAAAGAATAAAAAGCTTATCACTATAACTGCAAATGCAGTGGAGAGAATAAGGTATTTATTGGACCAAAAGAAGCATACTAACCTTGAGAAACCGGAAGAAGCGATAGGAATAAGAGTGCTAATTAAACAAAAAGGATGTTCTGGTTTAAAATATGATATTGAATATGCGTATGATACTCGTCCTTTAGAGTCGATAATTGAGGAAAGCTGCAGTGATGACCAAAAAGTTAAAGTGTTGATCGATCCAAAATCCGTCATGTTTATTCTTGGCTCTGAAATGGATTATGTAGAAGAAAAATTTTCATCGGGTTTTGTTTTCAAAAATCCCAATGAAAAAGGAAAGTGTGGTTGTGGAGAGAGTTTTCATGTCTAGCAGCTATTTTACATTGTTTGAAATTGAACCAACTTTCAATATCAGCTTTGATGAGTTAGAGAAAAAATATATTGAGCTAAGCAGGACTGATATAAACGAAGGACAATCTAAAAATATAATTAATATTAACAAGGCTTATCAAGTGCTAAAGTCACCTCTAGAACGTGCCAAGCATTTGTTGAATCTTTTTGGTGTGGAAAGCCCAAAGGATCATCCAAATTCTGAAATATTAAATGAATCAATGGAAATAAGAGAATATTTGCTGGACTGCGATGATCTACAATTTGCAAGTAGGATGGTTGATGAAAAAATAAAAGATTGCGTTAAAAACCTAATTAACACTTTTGCTGTAAAGAATTTTGATGGAGCTGCTACACAAGTCTTAAGATTGAAATATTTATATAAGTCATTTGAGGAGGTGAAGAAAAATGCAACCAATTCAAATTTCTGAACCAAATTCAAGTGAAGTAGTTTTTGGTATAGATCTTGGTACCACCAATTCTTTAATTGCCATGGTAAATAAAGCTGGCAACGTGGAGATATTTAAAGATGAGCAGGGAAGAGAGCTACTGCCTTCTGTTATTTCGTATGAAAATAATACATTGAAAACTGGCTGTGACGTCGGTCAAAATGCAATCTACTCAATAAAGCGTTTAATGGGTGAAAGTGTTGAAGAATTAAATAAAGAAGGCCTCAATTTTGAAATAGATAACGAAAGTGAAAAAGTTATTAGAGTAAAATGCTCAGAGGAGAAGTATCTTACTCCTGTTGAGATTTCTGCTGAGATATTAAAAGCTTTATGCGAGAGGGTAAAAAAATCCACAGGGATAAAAGTGAAAAAAGCAGTAATTACTGTGCCAGCTTACTTTGGAGATTCAGCACGTAACGCAACTAAATATGCAGCAAAATTAGCTGGCATAGAAGTTCTTCGCCTCGTTAACGAGTCAACCGCTGCAGCGCTTTCTTATTCCATTGAAAAGAACAATAACAGTGGAATATATGCAGTTTATGACCTTGGTGGAGGAACATTTGATATTTCAATATTGAAATTACATCAAGGAGTATTTCAAGTCCTTGCGGTTGGTGGTGATACCAAACTCGGCGGTGATGATTTTGATCACCTACTAAGTTCAATTGTACTTGATAAGTACAGAGAAAAAGTAGGTTTAAACAAGGAGTCGACAACACACCTTAATGTCATTCCAACACATAACGCTGGAATCTGCAATATCCGTACCGCGAAAGAATACTTAAGTGAAAATGCATCAGGCACTTTTGGCTTTAACATTAACGGCAAGCCGTTTGAATGTGAAATCACCAGAGAAGAATTTGAACAGGCAATAAGTCCTTTAGTTAATAGGACTATCAATATAGTCACTCGTACTGTAAACGATATAGATCTTAAAATTGATGATACAAAAGGAGTAATTTTAGTTGGTGGTGCAACTAGAACACCATTGGTTCAAAATTCACTAGTCAAGCTCTTTGGAAATAAAGTACTAAGTGACGCAGATCCAGATAAAGCAGTGGTCATTGGAGCAGCTTTGCAGGCTCATTCTGTTCTCCTTGATGTTCTACCCTTATCACTTGGTATAGAAACTATGGGAGGCATAGTTGAAAAAATCATACCAAGAAATACGCCACTGCCAGTTTCAGAGATAAAAGAGTTTACAACTTATGTTGATGGGCAACCAGCAATGAAAATTCACGTTTGTCAGGGAGAACGTGAAATGATAGAGGATAACAAATCTCTAGCGCAGTTTGAACTAAAAGGTATACCGCCACTGCCTGCAGGTTCTGCAAGAATTGAAATAGAATTTACAGTTAATGTTGACGGAATCTTGACTGTTACTGCAAGAGAAAAAGCTACTGGAATTGAGCAGACAGTTGAAGTAAATTCAAATTTTGGCTTGAGTGAAGCTGATGTTCAAAATATGGTTAACCAGTCAATAAACAGCTTTGATGAAGATATGAAGGCTCGTTCCCTTGCAGAGGCTAAAATTAACGGTAACAAGCTCATACATCTAGTTGAAAATGTTTCCACTGATCAAAAGTTGAAAAACCTATTACAAAACGCAAAAAACGCTTTACAAGGCAATGACTTGAATGAAATTAACAACGCTATCGCCGAGTTAGAAAATTCTTCTTTAGAGTTGTGTGAATTAACAAATAAGTAGAAAAAGCTTACACAACCTTGTGCAATACTCTATTTAATCTCAGGGCAACAGGTAGTCTGAAATTAAATGGTGACCAATCGACCTTTCCTAATTTAAATGATAAACCAACTATGCTTACATGCCCAATGATATTTTCCATTGGTACAAAACCAATTTCAGGAAACCTGCTATCCAAAGAATTATTTCTATTGTCTCCCATAACAAAAAATTGATCGTTAGGCACATAATAAACTGGAGTATTATATGATAGCTTATTGGAGACGTTATCTATCAAAATCTCATGTTCCTTGCCACTTAAAAGCGTTTCTATATATCTTGGTATGTTACGATTTGACTCATAATCAACAAAACTTTCAATTTGCCTTCGTTCTACTTTCTGATCATTTAGGTATAATTCTCCCTCTATCATTTGCACTTTGTCACCTGGTGTTCCTACTACTCGCTTAACAAACCTGATGCTGTCATTTCTCGTGGGTTTGAAAACTACTATGTCGCCACGCTTTGGAGGGGTATAAAAAATCCTGCCGCTAAAAATGTTTGGAGAAAATGGAAGTGAGTGTTTACTGTAACCGTATGAATATTTACTAGCAAAAATGTAGTCCCCTTCAAGTAGGGTGCTTTTCATTGAACCAGAAGGTATATGAAATGGCTCGAATAAAAAACTACGTATTGATAGCGCAATCAACAGTAAAAAAAACAATGAAGATAAAAATCTTCCCGTTCTTATCACCCAGTTTTTGCTTAGTTCTTCCAACTTTGTTTTTCTTATAGATTAAGCTTATTATAATACATAAATTAAAAAATGGTAATATGAAATTTTACTTGTGAATGTTATTCCTCTATTCAAAACAATTTTGAAAAGGCGGTTCATTTCTTTCAACGGCGTCATCCAAGTAGCGTGACACATAACTGTACGAACATTGCAATTTGCAGTGGCAGATGAAAGTAGCTGACACCATCTGGATGCAAATTTCCTTAAACGTTCGTAAACTTAAAACTTTACTTTGGGTCAAACTGCTGTATAGTGGCTTTATAGCTTTAGTTTTACAATGAATATACCTAGTATAGAAAATTGTGATCTTCACAATAAAACCGTCTTACTCAGAGTTGACTTCAATGTTCCTATAAAAGATGGAGAAATTCGTGACGTCACTCGTATTTTGAGAGCATTGCCTACTATTGAGTATTTAGTGAATGCAAATGCAAAGATTATTATTATATCGCATTTCGGACGCCCAAAGGCCAGAGACAACAATCTGTCGCTAAAAAATGTAATTGACACTTTATCGCAGTTACTAAATAAAAAAGTGAAATTCATTGATGATTGCGTTGGCGAAAAAGTGCAAAAAGCAGTGAGTGTTATGGATGCAAGAGATATAATATTACTAGAGAATCTAAGATTTTATAAAGAGGAAGAGCAAAGTGACTCAAATTTTGCCAAACAACTAGCATCTCTAGCGGATATATATGTAAATGATGCATTTTCTTGCTCTCACAGAGCTCACGCTTCTATTTCGCGCATTACAGAATTTTTACCTTCCTATGCAGGATTTTGCTTGCAAGATGAGCTAAAGTATCTTGAAAAAGCTGTATCGTTTAAAGCTAAACCTATTACTGCGATAGTTGGGGGAGCCAAAATGTCAACTAAGATAAAAATGCTTATAAAGCTAACAGAAAAGGTTGATTACCTAGTTCTCGGAGGTGCAATTGCTAATAATTTTTTGTCATTTAGCAAAGTAAATATAGGGAAATCTTTCTTTCAAAATGGTGTTGACGACCTTCTACATAATATTATTGAAACAGCAAATAAAAACAATTGCAAAATAGTTGTGCCAGAAGACGTTCTGGTTGCAGTAAACTCTGATTACAGCACTAGTATTTCAAGAAGAACTGAGTCCATTTTGGACGGTGATATAATTTTGGATATCGGACCACAAACTTTGAGTACAATAAGCAGTATAATAGCAAGCAGTAAGGCTCTGCTGTGGAATGGACCTATTGGTGTTTTTGAACATTCAGCTTTTGCAAGTGGTACAATAGGGATAATGAAAGTCGTAAGTGACTTAACGCACAAAGGAAAATTAACTAGTGTAATAGGGGGAGGCGATAGTCTATCTGCAATAAGTGCTGCAGGCCTTACCGATAAGGATTTTACATATGTTTCCACTGGTGGAGGAGCATTTTTAGATTGGTTAAGCGGCGATAAAATGCCGGGAGTTGCTGCTCTGCAAAATGCACTCAACAATTAAA
This sequence comes from Wolbachia endosymbiont of Drosophila tsacasi, assembly GCF_028982115.1. NCBI lineage: Bacteria > Pseudomonadati > Pseudomonadota > Alphaproteobacteria > Rickettsiales > Anaplasmataceae > Wolbachia > Wolbachia endosymbiont of Drosophila tsacasi. Next base: position 7,920 of record NZ_JAPQLJ010000019.1, read on the forward strand.
ACTTTTTTAAATTGTTTCTTATAAGCTAGCTTTTTTGTGAACATGATTATGTCGAAGACAGTTAAACTAATTTTGTGTTTAATAATACCAATAATAGGATTTGTTTTTTATATTAAGGATCATTATTTTCACACCGGCTATGTGGAAGAAAATAATTTTGAACCATTTTTCAGTTCACAACCAGGTTATATACCACCGTTTCCAGAATTAACTGACTTCGATAGAGGAGTGTTGAAAGTTTGTGGAGATTGGGGAGCACATCCAGATAAAGAAGATTTCAAAGTTTTACTTGATTGTCCGCAGCATCAAGAAGTAGTGAAAGGAATATATGATAAGCTTGATCATCAAATTGTCACACCAGATGCGAATTTGGAGTTATTTAAAGATGAACTGGCTAACATTTGGTTTACAAATAGTGGAAATGAAAAAGAAACTATAGGGTTTGGACATATTTTTTGTGGTGAGCCAAACGATAAATTAGGTGGTATGCATTTTGTAGGTAGATATGTTGAAGCTCAAGAAGATAAATGGGCAGGTGCAATTTGGAATGATAAGTCCCTATGCAATAAATCAGATATTAAGCCACCAGTTTATACATTTGGAATGAAATATTTAGGTAAGGATGGGAAAGTGAAAGTTAAATGCCCAAATGGATATGCATATAATCTTCATGCCGATGATATTTTAATTTCTGCAACTAAGGCGTTTAAGGAATTAGGAAAAGATGGAATATGCCTATATAAAATGGAAGATGACAATTATCAATCAGTATTTATAAGAAAGAATGATGCTATACTCACGTTCTATCCTGACTTAACACCAAAATGTGATGATAAGAGTACTAATTGTAGTTGCAATAAATCTTAATTTCAAAACCAATAAGTTGATTTTATACTTCAAAAATCAGGTAAACCTTTCTTGGGTATATTTTCAAACTCACCAATTAAAGTTTTTATATCTTGCGGTAAATCAGAGACAAATTCCATGTATTCCTTGCTTTTTGGGTGGTATAATCCTAATTTATAAGCATGTAGTGCTTGCCTATTGAAATTAAGAATAAAACTAGAGTTTTTAGCATATTTTGTGCTTTTACTACTATTTTTTCCGTAAACTTGATCACCAACTATAGAATGTCCTATGTGGCTCATGTGGACTCGCATTTGGTGCGTTCTACCTGTTTCTAAAGTGCATTTAACCAAGCTTGCTTGTCCTATAACTTTCTCTACTGAGTAATGAGTGATTGCTAATTTTCCGGTTGTTTTTGTAACACACATCATTTCTTTATTACCACGCTTTGGAGCAATGTTAGTTTCTATAGTTCCCTGCTGGGAAGATAATGTTCCCCAAACTACTGCTAAGTATTCCCGCTTTACTTTGCGATTTGATAACAATTCAGACAAGAAACTATGGGCTTCCTCATTTTTTGCAATTACCATAAGTCCACTAGTATCTTTATCGAGTCTATGAACAATTCCTGGTCTTACATCAAGGTGAGCGATAACTGCGTTCAAGAGCGTATCATTGTTTGTCCCAGCACCAGGGTGCACTGTTAATCCACTCTGTTTACTCAGAACTATAATGTCATCATCTTCATAGACGATATCAAGTTTTATGTCATAATTAGGCTCAATTGATGTGGATATGTCAGGTTGAACTAGATGCACCACATACTCTTCATCTGGTTTTACTATGTAGTCATTATTAATTATCGGTGTGCCAAGTAATTTCACTTGCTCATTTTGTATCAATCTTTGAGCTTTACTGCGTGATATGTTGCATTTTTCAGCTATATAGGTGTCTAACCTTAATTTCTCTTTATCATTATTAACATTTAAGGTTATTACTGAGTGATCTATAGTGATTTACCCCGCGCCATTTCCCATGCTGCTTGAATATTTTGATTTACGAAATCAACTTTTGTACTAGGAAGATCACCTTGTTTTTTAATATGGCAAGTTGTTTGAGAGCCATCTTCTAAGAAACTTCCTTAACTAGCTCCTCTTGTTGCACTAAAGTATAGCCAAATTCTCGTGCCTTTTTGATCAAAAATTTTACAGCTCTCTCCTTATATCGTATTTCATAGTATTCCATTCCTTTTTTTACATATTCTTGTCCGTATTTGAGCATACTATAAAATATGCATGCTATTTTTCTTGCAATAGCTGTTATTGCTTTTGGTGCTCCTAATCGTTTTTTTAATCTTCTGTAGTATGCACCCAATGAACTTTTACTATTTCCTACAGAATTAGCAGCCATTCGAAATGCATTCGCAGCACGATTAATGACTTTACGCGTTCTTGTGCTAAACACTTTTTCTCCTGTAATTTTATTGGCAGGGCTGAGTCCTAACCACGATGAAAAGTGTTTTTCTGTTGACCATTTATTATGGTTTATACCAGTTTCTGAAATTATAGTCTGTATACTTAGTATATCAAGCCCTGGAACTTTAGTAAAATCCATACCAGTTATTCG
>NZ_JAPQLJ010000020.1:0-3482 GCF_028982115.1 Wolbachia endosymbiont of Drosophila tsacasi
AATTTAGCTGCTTTTAAACGCAACTCACCTTAGTTTAAATGTTTAAGAAATTTACTAAGCAAAAAAAAAGGCAAAAGAAACCCCGCGTTAGCTAGTTGTCACTCTCTAATTCTGCAAATTGGCGTACTATACTGTCTTAAACGACTTATAAGCGCGTTTCAGCTTATATAGGCAAAAACCTAGAAATGTTGTGAAGACATAAGGTGCACATAGTGCAAAAAATTAAAAATAAGACGCCAACTACGTTGTTTTCTTGCTGTTTAATCTGCACAGATGAAGATAACTGAATACCTTCACTATCATGATAAGGGACCTGGCGGAGTTTGTCAAGTAAGGTTTTTCGTTTCTGCGGGCTACCTGGTTTTCCTACTGAAATTTTGAAAAATGTAATCTACTTCTATATTCAAATATATCAAGCAGTAATTCAAAATCAGCCATTGCACCTTTTGCGTTATTATACGCGAGGTTGAGCAGCTCTCTGTCCTGATATAAATCAGCAAATTTAAATTCCATACATCCTGATTGTTTTGTGCCTAAGATATCCCCACTGCCTCTTAGCATCATATCCCTTTCAGCAATGTAAAATCCGTCCTGTGACTCACACATGATCTTTAACTTTGAAGATGAGCTTTTACTTAAATTATCGTATAATAATACACAAAAAGATGGCTTGTTTCCTCGCCCTACTCTGCCTCTTAACTGATGCAATTGCGATAGCCCAAATTGCTCTGCATTTTCTATAATCATAATGGTTGCATCTGGCACATCTATACCAACTTCTATCACAGTGGTTGCAACAAGCAGAGAAAATTCATTTCTTTTGAAGGAAAACATAACTTGATCTTTCTTCTCCTGAGTCAATTTTCCATGTATTATGCTAACTTTATCAAGAAATGTTTTTTGTAATTCTTGAAAACGCATCTCTGCTGCAGCAATATTGGTCTCTTCGTTTTCTTCTATATATGGACAAATCCAATATGCTTTTTCGCCCCTGTTTATAGCACCTTTTAGCTTTTCAATAACATCTGGCACCCTACTAATGTTCATAGTTACAGTTTTTATTGGCAATCTGGATTTTGGTTTTTCTTTCAACATTGAACATTCAACGTCACCATACATAGCTTGCTGCAAAGTTCTTGGAATGGGAGTTGCAGTAACGAAAAGTATGTCGGCATTTTCTCCTTTTCCTACCAAGCGATTTCTCTGCATCACTCCAAATCGCTGTTGCTCGTCTATGACTGCAAGCCCTAAATTTTTAAATATAACGTTAGCTTGAAATAACGTGTGGGTGCCAATCACTATATTTAAAACACCACTTGCAAGTTCGTTCATAATAATCTTTCTTTCCTTGCGCGAAGTTTTACCAGTAAGCAGCGCAACTTTTATATCGGTACAGGATAAAACTTCCTCAATCCAATTATAATGTTGCTCCGCCAAGATAGTAGTCGGTGCCATTAGAGCTGCCTGCATGTTGTTTTCTACCACATTTAGCATCGCAAAAAGTGCAACTACGGTTTTGCCACTACCAACATCACTTTGCAGCAAGTTTATCATGCGGTACTTGGATTTTTGCCTCTCTGAAATTTCATCTATTGCACGAATTTGATCGTTTGTTAATTGAAACGATAATTCATTTAAAACTTGCTCTTTATATTTATTCAATACTATAAATTCTCTTCCCCTTTCTTTTACATGATTTTCTCTTGCAAGTTTCAGTGCTAGCTGATACGCAAACAATTCATCATAAGCAAGCCTTTTTCTACAAACCTCGGCTTCCGCCAATGAGCTTGGTCTGTGCAACTTTATGATGCTTTTCCTCCAACTTAGCCATTTTTTTTGCTTGATTAATGTATCATCTATCCACTCTGGCAAATCAGGCAATTCTTTCAGGTTAGAGCTTATTATGTTTCCAATGCTCTTATTGGTAATGCCACGGCATAATTGGTAGACTGGCTCTATGCGAGCTATTTCTTTAAATTGGCTGATATCAGGTAATATGTAATCTGGGTGAGTAATTTGCCAATGTTCAGCAAATTTTTCGACTTTGCCACTGATGATTACATAGGCTCCAACTGGAAATAGTTTATATAAATACTTAACTGAGTAATTAAAAAAGACTATGAATATATACTGACTCTCACTTTCAACGACTATTTTATATGGTCTACCTCTAAAAGTGGGCGACTGATGCTCATAAACTTTTGCAATAAAAGTTATAAATTCTCCAGCTTGAGCATCGGGCAGTGACTTACTTCTATCTACGTAACTAAGTGGCCTATAAAATAGCAGGTCCATCACTTTGTCCCCACCACAAAGTTTAGGCAATATTGCGGAATGGAACTTAGGTATATTCTCCAGCCTGCTATTTAGAAAAATCTGATTGCTCATTGAGATTCATACATGTGTAAAACTGTTATAGAGTCTTCTTAAGATCCTGTCACCTTATAGTCAAACTATTTGCTATCATAGGACTTGCGTTTATATAAAATATTTTTATTGGCTTATTAATCATTTTTATGTACTATTATACTATTAGTAATTCATATACAGGGTATTAACAATGAATAGCTTTATACCAGAAGAAAAGGAAAATCGAATAGTTACACTAAAAGCTCAAGCAGAAAAATTTGGTTTTAGCAGGTTAAGGGCTGATAAAAACAATGAGTCAGCAAACACGGGTGAACAGATGTATAAGGATTTTCAAAGAATGGATTTTGTTATTAACGGCAAAAGTATAAGTGGAGATTTGACTGCCAAGTTATGCAAAGAGTATAACAGTTTACTGCCAAAAAGCGAAGATGAAAACTATCGTCCTTTTGCAAAAGAAGTTTTTAAGGAGATGTTTAAATATGCTGAAGCAAAAGTTCCAAGTGATTCTATCCTAGAAGAACTGGTTACCAATTGTAATCAGGCAGGGTATGAAGCTGGTGTATTTATAGAATCCCAACTTGCACTTGGCCAACATTCATTTCTAGTACTCTCTTCTAAGAAACTTCCTTAACTAGCTCCTCTTGTTGCACTAAAGTATAGCCAAATTCTCGTGCCTTTTTGATCAAAATTTTTACAGCTCTTTCCTTATATCGTATTTCATAGTATTCCATTCCTTTTTTTACATATTCTTGTCCGTATTTGAGCATACTATAAAATATGCATGCTATTTTTCTTGCAATAGCTGTTATTGCTTTTGGTGCTCCTAATCGTTTTTTTAATCTTCTGTAGTATGCACCCAATGAACTTTTACTATTTCCTACAGAATTAGCAGCCATTCGAAATGCATTCGCAGCACGATTAATGACTTTACGCGTTCTTGTGCTAAACACTTTTTCTCCTGTAATTTTATTGGCAGGGCTGAGTCCTAACCACGATGAAAAGTGTTTTTCTGTTGACCATTTATTATGGTTTATACCAGTTTCTGAAATTATAGTCTGTATACTTAGTATATCAAGCCCTGGAACTTTAGTAAAATCCATACCAGTTATTCG
>NZ_JAPQLJ010000021.1:0-193 GCF_028982115.1 Wolbachia endosymbiont of Drosophila tsacasi
AGATCCCGCTGCGGGATGACGGTTGTCGTTTAGCTATAAACATTAAGAAATTTACCAAATAAAAAAAAGGCAAAAGAAGCCCTGGTCATTGTCTATTTTCTGTATTGGCGTTTTTTAAGTCTTAAACACTGCAATTTAGCTGCTTTTAAATGCAACTAACCTTAGCTTTAATATTTAAGAAATTTACTAAGCA
>NZ_JAPQLJ010000021.1:203-5352 GCF_028982115.1 Wolbachia endosymbiont of Drosophila tsacasi
CAAAAGAAACCCCGTGTTAGCTAGTTGTCACTCTCTAATCCTGCAAATTGGCGTACTATACTGTCTTAAACGACTTATAAGCGCGTTTCAGCTTGTGTAGGTAAAAACCTAGAAATATTGTGAAGACATAAGGTGCACATAGTGCAAAAAATTAAAAATAAGACGCCAACTACGTTGTTTTCTTGCTGTTTAATCTGCACAGATGAAGATAATTGAACACCTTCACTATCATGATAAGGGGGCTGGCGAGGCTTGTCAAGTAAGTTTTTTCGTTTAATCCGTTTCCATGAACCACCTGAAACCACAATATTCGTACAGTTGGAAAATGGTTGCGGGAGTAGGATTTGAACCTACGACCTTCAGGTTATGAGCCTGACGAGCTACCGAGCTGCTCCATCCCGCGTCGTTGTTTATTTAGTTATTATATATACAATAATAGAAAATAAAAGAATAAAATTGCGTCACAGTCACATGTCGGTATGTTTACTAACTTTCTTTGACATAATAGTTAGTTATATACGTCATAACCTACGTAATGAAAAATATAACTTGATACTATGGTTTCCTGTGTGTCAGTGTGTAGGGATTTTAACCTATTTTTCCCTAAGTTTTGAACCAGGCTGCATTTTCACTATATCTATTTTTCTTTTGCTTTCATCCATACTAATTCTGATTGCAATATTATACAGAAAGTACGCAATATTATGCATTGCTTTAATTGCAGTGCTCATAGGGTTTACAGCCAGTAAATTAAGAACAGCTTTAGTAGACACTCAAATTCTTGATAAAGAGAGATATGTAAAAAATATCGTTGCCATAGTGAAGGACATTAATGACAGGGGCTCATACAAACAATTTCTGCTTTCTGTCTCTACTATCTCAAAATCCTTTCCTGTCATTCCAGCACTTGATACTGGGATCCAGAAAAAAAAGATATGGATTTCAGCGTTACGCGCTGGAATGATACCGTATAGAGCTCTGGATAACATCAGAATATCAGTTAGAACCAAAGTGGAAAAAGGCATTAAAATAGGCGATCAAGTAAAATTATCAGCAAAACTCTTCCCTCTAAAGATTGCGCCCTCGGAGTATGCATATGATTTTGCAAGAATAGCATATTATCAGAAAATAAGTGCAACAGGTTTTGCAACAAGCAAAATAGCTTTGCACAAAAAGGCTGAAGCAAGGAAATTTCGAGAATATATAGAATCTTTCCGTCAATACATTTATGAAAACCTGCAGCAAAATATTAAAAAACCACATGCAGACATAATTTCTGCATTACTAATCGGCAAAAAGGACGGAATAGACCAAAAAACTATGGATGCGATAAGAGATTCAGGTATAGCACATTTGTTTGCCATATCTGGTTTGCATTTATCATTCGTTGCTGGTCTGTTTTTTGTAGTGTTTCGTAATTTATTCGCAATATCTGAAACTTTGACTCTTAAGTATAATACCAAGAAAATATCTGCATTCCTTGCTATCTTGCCAACCACGTTTTATTTGTTGATTACCGGTATGCAAATTTCTGCTCAGCGTGCCTACATAATGGTGATTTTAGTACTCGTTGCAATAATGATAGAGAGAAAATATCGAGGGTTAATAGCAATTGCGTTTGCTGCTGCAGTGATACTCTCAGTAGAACCAGAAGCAATTTTAAAGCCAGGCTTTCAGATGTCATTTTCTGCGGTTTTGGCACTGGTTGCCAGTTATCAAATTAATGCTAATAAATTATTCAAAATAAAAATAATGAAATATTTTGTATCGATAATGATCAGCTCAGTAATAGCAAGTTTAGCAACTGTTCCGTACACGATATACAATTTTAATTATTTTTCAATTAGTGGTATTATCACAAATTTAGTTGCTATACCAATAGTTACATTAATTATTATTCCACTTGGAATAATTTATGTCTTATTGATTCCTTTAGGTATTGAATGGATTATAGCGCCATTTATAGAGCGCCCAATTGACAGTATTTTGTATATAACAAATGCTATTGCTAGTCTTCAGTATTTGGTTATTCCCATTCGTACTTTTCCTGCCTCATCAATTATTATAATAACACTTGGTTTATTGTGGCTGTGCTTGTGGGAAAGAAATTGGCGTTTTTTGGGAATTTTCTTTATTGTACTAGGTATTTGCTTTAGCACTGCATATAAAACCCTCGACATCCTAATAAATGCTGATAATGTTGCTGCAAAGGAGAGTGATAACTTACTATATTCTCTCACTAGAAAAAGCAGGAACTTTGTTGTCAAAACATGGGCGAAACAAAATGGGCAGAACCAAATTTTGAATCATACAAAATATAGCAATCCAGATAAAAGACTAAAGTGCAACGATTATGGCTGTATATATAATAAAGGAACTAATAAATCAGTACTGCTTGCTTATAAAAAAGAAGATATTTCAGAAAATTGTGATAAAGTTGATTTAATGATTCAATTAAGTGAATTCGACTATTCAGTTTGTAATACTAAAACTATCAAATATGCCGATTTAGAAACGTATGGCACACATTCTATTTGGTTAACAAATCATGAAATAAAGATTAACAAAGTGCGCTCCAATAGGCCTTGGCACATGTTAAAAAATTAAGAAACTTGATTTTAAGGTTTGGTTAATGTATACCTAAATAAATTAAAACTAGAAAAATGTTATGGTTACAGACACTAAAGATCCTTTCAAAGACTATTTTGATTTTTTAGGATTTAGAAAACTTTCTGACCAGCCCAGTAGAATTTTGAGCTCTATAAGAAAGTATTCTGGTACTATATCGATAGCAAGTACCATTGCTACTCTTATAGCATTTACTACCTTTTCTATTCAGCCTGTTATAGTAAGTATTGCTGGATTTGCGTTCATGCCAGCACCTCTTGCCTTTATTCCTCTTGCAGTTCTCTTATTTACTGCTGTTATAAACTTTATAAATACACAAAAAATAAAAGAGAGTGAGATAGATAAAAAAGTAGGAAACTGTCAAGTTGATGAACAGTACAGCCAGATTGTTCAAGAAGCCGAAAAAATTGAAATTGTAACAAATTTAGATCGTAAGAGGAAAAAGCTTGCAATAGTTTTACCAATTTCTAAGACGCAGAGAGAAATACTAGAAGATATAAAAGCAGAAAATAGAAATAGGATTTTCTTGTTTACTGGATCATATGTATTTGGCAGTAACCTTAAAAAAGCTTGCGATTTACTTGATAATAGTCTTTTAAAGCCTGCAAATGTTAATATTAAAGAAACGCTTAATGATATAAGAGGTGATTTAAAAGTTTTACTCAATAATTTAGAAGAGATTATAGAGCAAGATGTAGATAAAGTGAAAAAGAACGCTAATACAGAGATAACTACGTGCTTGAAAGGTATTAGTAAAAGTATAGGTGAGTCATTGAAAGAGATACGTACTGAATTGAAAGAAAAACTTAACCAACTTCAGCCTTCAGGAATAGGAAATTATCTTGTTAAACTTGTGCCAACTACAAGCAACAGACAAGCTGTTGATACTGGAGATTCTCATGATCAAAATCACTCTTTGGAAAGTGAGGAGGAGGAGTTCTTTGATTGTTTTGCGCTTACTGAGGAAAATAAAAAAGAAATAATTCAAGAAGTACGTAAAATAATAAATGACGTGGTACAGAATAAGCTTGAGCCGATACAAGAACAGCTTGCAACGTTGCAAGCAAACGGCAGTCCTGATAGCGCTTTAGGATCTGAAGATGTAGATAATATTGACCAGTTTCCATTAACATTAGAAGATGCAGTAAAAGCACGACGTAAAACAGTAAGAAATTTGGAACTAGAAGAAGAAAACAATAGGCTGATAAAAAAAGAGCAGAAGTTAACACAAAGAAAACCTGAACAAGAAAAAACAGATGAATGGAAAGAAAAAATCAACGGCAAAGCAAGTGAATTTCTCTTTTATCTGTTAGAATTTATCAAGTTGAAAATCAACGATGATGCAGGAGAAGAGCTAAGTGAAGTGACATTAAGAAATTTTGATAATAAGATAATAATTCATTTAAGAGCATCGAACAAGGAAAAATCTTGTTAAACCTGAAAGAAACTATTTTATCCAGTGCTATAACAATTTTTAAATATAATTTATTAAGAAGTATTTTTGCAGTTATAACCGGAACGCTCAATGGTGCTAGAGTGCCCGTTTGGGAGCATGGTTTTGGAGGAACGGTTAAACCACTGATGGAGTCTATTACAACTACCTCGATTAGAAGATTGTATAATCTAACCGTCCCAAGCTTAAATACTTCTTCATTATAAGTTATAGGAGGTCAATTACAATGACAAAAAGTAAATTAGAGGTAATGAATCCTGATGCAGCAGGGATAGATGTTGGTTCGGCTGTACATTATGTATGTATACCCGAGAGAAGAGATGAGCAACGTGTTCAAAAATTTGGCTGCTTCACTGAAGACCTTCATAATTTAGCAAGGTGGTTAAAAAAGTGTAAAGTTACAACCGTAGCGATGGAATCAACTGGTGTATATTGGATTCCTTTGTTTCAAATACTGGAATCTTACGGTTTTGAAGTTAAGTTGGTAAATGCGCGACATGTAAAAAATGTACCTGGGAGAAAGTCAGATGTTCAGGACTGTCAGTGGTTACAACAACTACATAGTTATGGATTACTCCAAGGGTCATTTAGGCCAGATAGCCAGATGTGTGTATTGCGTAGTTACGTGCGACAACGTAAGAACCTCACTGAAAGTGCATCTACACATGTTCTGCGTATGCAGAAGGCATTAATTCAAATGAATATACAACTGCATAGAGTTATAAGAGATATAACAGAAGTAACTGGTATGAAAATTATCAAGGCTATAATTAAAGGCGAAAGAGATTCTGGGAAATTGGCTCAATTCAGGGATGCACGAATAAAAAATGATCAGTCTACTATAGCAAAAGCGTTAGCTGGCGATTATAGAGAGGAACATGTATTCACGCTAAAGCAAGAATTTGAACTATATAATATTTATCAAGAAAAAATAGCAGAATGTGATAGAAATATTGAGGTCTATTACAAAACGTTTGAAACAAAATCTAACGAAAGTAAACAGTTGAGTAAGGAAAAGAATAAGCACAGAAAAAGTAAGCCTGACTTTGCTTTGCACGAGGAACTGCA
>NZ_JAPQLJ010000022.1:0-218 GCF_028982115.1 Wolbachia endosymbiont of Drosophila tsacasi
GCAAAAGAAGCCCTAGTCATTGTCTATTTTCAGTATTGGCGTTTTTTAAGTCTTAAACACTGCAATTTAGCTGCTTTTAAGTGCAACTCACCTTAGTTCAAATGTTTAAGAAATTTACTAAGCAAAAAAAAAGGCAAAAGAAACCCCGTGTTAGCTAGTTGTCACTCTCTAATCCTGCAAATTGGCGTACTATACTGTCTTAAACGACTTATAAGCGC
>NZ_JAPQLJ010000022.1:253-15938 GCF_028982115.1 Wolbachia endosymbiont of Drosophila tsacasi
GTGAAGACATAAGGTGCACATAGTGCAAAAAATTAAAAATAAGACGCCAACTACGTTGTTTTCTTGCTGTTTAATCTGCACAGATGAAGATAACTGAATACCTTCAGTTTCATGATAAGGGGGCTGGCGAGGCTTGTCAAGTAAGTTTTTTGTTTCTATTCCCAATAAAAGTTTGTTATATGGTTATGCAAGAAGTCTATTATAAATGAAATGAATGTGAAAAATATCTTATTAGCGTTTTTAGTACAAATGGTATTCAGTTTGCCGCTATTTGCAGCTGATCCTATTTTGCTCAACTGCATTGAAACTCCAGAAATATATGACCTTGATGCAAGGCCAAAAAATTTTAGCTCTTCAAACAATTTAAGAAGGAAACCTGGTTCTCCAAATAGTGCAACAGGAGAATTAATACACATAGTGGGCAGAATTACTGATATAAACTGTTTACCAATACAAAATGCTGTAGTTTCTATATGGCACGCGAATTCACGCGGCGTGAACCATTACGATAAGAATATAGAGGATGATCCGAATTTTGCTGGATCAGGAAGGTTTGTAGTGAATAATCTTGGCTATTATAATTTTATTACGATAGCACCTGGTAAAATTGGTGATAGAGCTTCACATATTAACTTTCTAGTTCAACATCCAGATTTTCCAGAATTCACAACGCAAATGTTTTTTGCTGACCATAATTGCGATAATTGTGCTGATCCTATTCTTGAAGATTTTGTTAGTAACGGGCTTGCAAGCCTTCTCATAATACCATTTACTTACAGTGATCAGGTCATAAAAACCTATACGTTTAACATTACCTTAGGTGGATATAATAAGTTCTCCAATAAAAGGTAAAAAAGCTTGCATACAAAGGGAATTCACAATAATCTTAAGTATCATAGGGTGCATATGAAAAACATCTTATTAATGTTTCTATTATGCTTTACGTATAGTTTACAATTATTCGCAATGGAGATGCCGGCAATGAAAATAACAATCTCTAAAATTTCATCTGACTTTAAAACAATAGTAATGGGTTTATTTGAGGACAACGAAACCGTAAATGATGGCGGAGTTTTGCAAGGAAAACAGATCATAGATAATATAAAGCAATTTAGCGATTTTAATGGAAGCTTTGGTGAATTTTCTTCTACTATTTTACCAGAAGGAAAAAACGTTGTAGTTGTTGGACTTGGTAAGAAGGATGAATGGAATGAAAATAAAGAATTAAATATTGGTGGTAAAATATATTGTGAGCTAAGCAGATTAAAAATTAAGAAAGCAGCGATTTTAATCGAAGGTAGTACAGCAAATGTTGCATATGGTGCGTTTCTGCGTAGTTTTAAGTTTGATAAGTATAAAACTAAAAAGGATGAGAAAATTACAGAGGTAGAGGAAATTACCGTATTAGTAAAAGATGAGCAATTAAGTAATGCTGAAAGATCATTTGAGCACTTAAGGCAAGAAGGTGAGAGTATATTCCTTGCGCGCTCTTTTATAACAGAGCCTCCTAACATTCTATATCCAGAATCCTATGCTAATCATATAAAAAAAGAACTTACTAAGCTTGGCCTTGAAATCGAAGTGCTTGATAAAAAGCAGATGGAAGAGAAAAAAATGGGAGCCTTGCTTGGAGTCGCACAAGGAAGTAGTAAAGAACCAAAATTAGTAGTGATAAAATGGAATGGGGCTTCTAAAGAACAAAAGCCAATAGCTTTTGTTGGTAAAGGTATAACGTTTGACACTGGTGGAGTATCACTCAAACCTTCACGTGGTATGGAGTCGATGAAATATGACATGGCAGGCTCTGCTGCTGTAGTTGGGGTGATGCATGCTTTAGCAGGACGAAAAGCAAAAGTAAATGCAATCGGCGTGGTTGCACTTGCAGAGAATGCAGTGGGTGGTAATGCTCAAAGGCCGAGTGATGTAGTAACTTCAATGTCTGGACAGACAATAGAAGTGTTGAACACCGATGCAGAAGGAAGGCTCATACTTGCAGATGCTTTATGGTATACGCAAGACAGATTCTCACCAAAATTTATGATTGATCTTGCAACTTTAACTGGTGCTATAGTGGTTGCACTTGGAAATAACGAATATGCTGGTCTTTTTTCAAATAATGATGAATTAGCAAACCGTCTGATTGATGCAGGAAATGAAGCAAGTGAGAAGTTATGGCGTTTTCCTATGAATGAAACTTATGACAAAATTATTGATTCACCGATTGCTGATGTTCAAAACATCGCTCCTGCAGGCTCTGGTGGAGATAGCATAATGGCTGCACAGTTTTTACAGCGTTTTGTGAATGAAACTTGCTGGGCACATTTAGATATCGCAGGCACTGCTTGGCACGAAAAAGGTACTGACATTTGTCCAAGAGGAGCAGTGGGTTTTGGTGTAAGGTTACTTAATAAGTTGATTGAAAAGTACTACGAGGCCAATGATTAAAGGTCTTTATACTGGATTTATGGCTTGACTCACAGCTACATGGACGTTTATTTTCGAGGTGCAGCAAATGAAAGTAGCTGATGCATATTTCTTTTTTTCTGGTCAAGCACTGGAATGATATCAAGGAGTAACTTTTTATTTAAGCAATGATTATAATAAGAGATCTATTGAAATTTTAAAGTTATTAAATATTGACGCTATATACTTAAGTGTTAAAATAGAATGAAAAGTTTTTAGGAGTTTATATGGCAGCAGGTGGGAAAGCAAAGACAGCTAGTAAAAATAACCCTACTCAGCGTAAGAAAGCCGAGCAAAAAATGTATAAAGATAAACCGGTAAAACCTGTTAGATATATAGATCGTGATTCGCGCATGAATTATATGTCTGCTCAATATGACAACGGCAATCTGGTTGAAGATGAGATAAGCGGCAATCCTATAAAGTGGGAAGCTGTATAATAGTTGTGGTCAAAGTTACTATTAATTCTAAGGAATGTGAAGTAGAGCATGGGCTCACTATAATTCAAGCTTGTGAAGTCGTGGGCGTTGAAATTCCACGTTTTTGTTATCATGAGCGTTTAGCAATTGCTGGTAACTGCAGAATGTGTTTGGTTGAAGTTGAGGGTACGCCTCCAAAACCAGTAGCCTCTTGTGCAATGCCAGTTGCAGAAGGGATGGTTATTCACACTGACACCCCTAAGGTTAAAAAAGCACGTGAAGGTGTGCTTGAGTTTTTGCTAATTAACCACCCGCTTGATTGCCCAATTTGCGATCAAGGTGGTGAATGCGATTTGCAAGATATCACGATGGCTTATGGGAAAGGAAACAGCAGACTTGATGAGCATAAGAGGGCTGTACAAAAAAAACATTTCGGCCCGCTGATTGAGACTGCGATGAATCGATGCATTCATTGCACTCGGTGTGTTAGATTTTTGTCTGATATTGCAGGTACAAATGAACTTGGAGGAATCGGAAGGGGAGAAAACGTAGAGATTAGCACTTACATAAAAAGGCATATTAGTTCTGAATTATCTGGAAATATCATAGATCTCTGCCCGGTAGGAGCTTTAACTTCAAAGCCTTACTCCTTTACAGCGCGTCCATGGGAGCTATCACATTGTGAGACTATAGATGTGCTAGATGCTGTGGGAAGTAGCATTAGAGTTGATTATCGTGGCCTGGAAGTTATGCGAATATTACCAAGACTGAGCGAAGAGGTAAATGAGGAATGGATATCAGATAAAACCCGCTTTGCCTATGATGGACTAAAAGTTCAGCGTCTTGATCAACCTTATGTAAAAAAAGATGGTAAATTAGCCCCAGTTGATTGGAATGAAGCATTAACTATTGCTGCAAAGAAATTAAAGAATACAAAATCAAATAAAATAGCTGCAATTGCAGGTGATTTAGCAGATTGTGAGTCCATGCTTCTACTCAAAGAAGTGATGCAGAAGCTTGGCTCGGGGAATATAGACTGCAGGCAAGATGGTGCAAAGCTTATACCAAGTAATCGCGGATCTTATGTGTTCAATACCACTACCCAGGGTATAGAGAATGCAGATTTGTGTCTGCTTATAAATACAAATCCAAGGATAGAAGCACCGATCATTAATGTAAGATTGAGAAAGAGATATTTACAGGGCAACTTTCCTATTGCAAGTGTTGGTCCTAACATTGAATATTTGTATCATGTTGAGAAATTGGGCGATAATCCTGATGTTTTGAGTAAAATAGCAAATGGAAATCATAAGTTCTGTGAGCTGCTGGTAGCCGCCCAAAACCCTATGCTGATCATTGGTCAAGATGCATTAATAAGAGATGATTCTGAATCAATTCTAATTCTAGCTGGCAAAATTGCAGAAAAATTTAACATGGTCAGAGACGACTGGAATGGCTTTAATATGCTGCATAAAGCTGCAGCAAGAGTTGGTGGTCTGGACGTTGGGTTTGTTCCTGAAAAAGGTGGAAAAGACACTAATCAAATACTGGAGCATACAGAAGGTGGCAAGATAGAAGTCATTTATCTTCTTGGTGCAGATGAAATTGATACATCAAAATTAGAAAATACATTTGTAATTTATCAAGGTCATCACGGTGATAAGGGTGCACATGTGGCGGATGTTATCTTGCCTGGTGCTGCATATACAGAAAAATATGCAACTTATGTAAATACTGAAGGCCGAGTACAAAGAACAAATTTAGCTGTATTTCCTCCAGGTGAAGCAAAGGAGGATTGGTTAATTATTAAAAATCTTTCACAATATTTAGACCTTTCTTTACCGTATGATAGTTTATTTGATGTGAGAAAAAAATTAGATACTATCGCTCCACAGTTTAGAAATGCCGATCAAGTGGTAAAAAACACATGGGTGCCAATTAGCAATGATAGGATAAGCTTAAGTAATACACCTTTCACTTTAAAGAAGTGTAATTTTTATATGACGGATTCAATAAGTCGCGCTTCAAAAATAATGGCAGATTGTACTAAAGCTTTTTATGAACACGCTAGTTAATATTTTATTTATTTTAGTACCGCTACTACTTTCAGTTGCGTACTTGGTATACTTTGAGCGTAAGGTTATTGGTGCAATTCAACTGAGGCACGGCCCAAGTGTAGTTGGCCCTTTTGGCCTATTGCAGCCATTTGCAGATGCTATTAAGCTACTGATTAAAGAGCCGATAATACCATTTAGAGCGAGCACCATACTGTTCATTATGGCTCCAATGCTTACCTTTATTTTAGCATTAATTGCCTGGGCAGTTATACCGTTCGGTGCTGAAGTAATTGTAGAAAATGGCCAGCAAGTAGTAATTCCTAAGGTTATAGCAAATATTAATGTTGGAGTGCTTTATGTGCTAGCTATATCGTCGCTGGGAGTATACGGGGTAATTATTGCAGGCTGGTCAAGCAATTCTAATTATGCATTTCTTGGCGCTATACGGTCGGCTGCTCAGATGATTTCATATGAAGTTTCAATAGGCTTAGTAGTTGCTACAGTTGTTGCTACAACTGGTACGTTGAACCTTGGAGAGATGGTGGTAGCGAAACACAATATGCCATTTTGGGTTGATTTGCTACTAATGCCTATAGGAATAATATTTTTTATTTCTTTGCTTGCAGAAACTAATCGTCACCCATTTGATTTACCAGAAGCTGAAGCAGAGCTTGTCTCTGGATATAACGTTGAATATTCATCCATGCCTTTTGCCCTCTTTTTTCTTGGAGAATATGCAAATATGATTCTAGCAAGTGCTATGATGACGATATTCTTTCTAGGAGGATGGTATCCGCCGCTGGAGTTCAGTTTACTTTACAAAATTCCAGGTTTGATTTGGTTCGTTTTGAAGATAGTTATACTTTTGTTCGTATTTATTTGGATTAGAGCAACAATACCTCGTTATCGATATGATCAGCTAATGCGCCTTGGTTGGAAAGTGTTTCTGCCAATATCGGTGCTTTGGGTGGTACTCATTTCAGGAGTGTTGCTCTTTACTGGGAATTTACCTGGGTCCAATGTTTAATTTTCCAAATACAAGATTAAGGCGCAGGCGCTCGAGCAAATGGGTTCGCAATTTAACAAGTGAAAATAGTTTATCAGTAAATGATCTGATTCTTCCTCTGTTTGTTCACAACAGAGAAGAAACAACTGAACCAATTTCTGGCTTACCAGGCGTAAAGTGTTATTCAATAGATGGATTAGTGTCTATAGTTAAGGAAGCTAAAGATTTAGGAATTAATGCTGTTGCAATTTTTCCTGTAGTTGATAACAAATTAAAATCTAAAAATGCTGAGGAATCATATAACCCTAACAATTTAATCTGCAGAGCAATCCGTGCTGTAAAATTAAAGGTGCCTGAAATTGGTATTATTGCAGACGTTGCACTGGATCCATACACTATTCATGGCCATGACGGCATTTTAAAAGATAATCAGATGGATGTAGAAAACGATGAAACTATATCAGTACTGTGTAAGCAAGCACTTGCTTTAGCGCAGGCAGGATGTTATATAGTTGCTCCTTCTGATATGATGGATGGTAGAATAGGAAGAATCAGAAAATCATTAGATGATAATAACTTTCAAGACGTATTAATATTATCTTATGCGGTGAAATATTGCTCTAGCTTCTATGCTCCATTCAGGCAAGTCGTTGGTTCATGTGGGCTATCACATTCTATAGACAAAAGTGGTTATCAAATGGATTATAAAAATGCGCACGAAGCAATGTGCGAAATTGAAATGGATATAAATGAAGGTGCAGATTTTATTATGATTAAACCAGGTATGCCATATTTGGATATTATCAAAACAGCAAGTGATAAGTTTAATTTTCCGATTTTTGCTTACCAAGTAAGCGGTGAGTACGCAATGATAAAAGCTGCTACAAATAATGGCTGGCTAGATTATGACAAGGTGATTTATGAATCTTTGATTGGTTTCAAACGTGCGGGTGCAAGTGCAATATTCACTTACGCTGCACTTGATATTGCAAAAAATTTAAGTGTACAAGCCCTATAAAATTACTAAATTTTTGGTGCATGTTCTTCTACTGTTGCTGCATATTACCTAAAATTTTCCAATACATGTTTTAAGTTATTGATAAGTCCGTTACAATACAGTATTATAAATAATATAAACCAAGTGTTACCTAGAGCATGGGGATTTTTTTTGAATTTTTAGGAAAGATGCTAGGTAAGGTTTTTCCTGCCAAAACAGTAAGCTCTTTTTTGGGAATAGGATATTTACCAGGTTGGCAGAACTATTGGTCTTCTTTTTTAATATTATTTATTGTCGATGTTATATTGATTTTTACATATGGAGACGAATATTTACTATATAAAATGCCAAATTCAGGAATAGTTGTAGCTGCTGTTTTTACAAAATTGGCAATAGTTATGTTAGTAATGCAATTAATTGGAATATTTATTTTTCATGCTCAGGACCCTTCAGCAAATAGTGGTGAAGACATAGTAATACAAATAGCGTCAGGGCAGGTATTGACTGTAGCACTTTCAATGCCAGCAATAATGTCAATTTATTATACTGTAAGTAAACTTTATGGGAGTATATGTAAGCAGATATTTCAATGCCCATTTTGGTTTAATGATTTTATGCACTTTTTCTTTTTTCTTATGATACCTTACGTATTTTTTAATGTCGTAGAAGTGATAAAACCATGGCCAATAAGTTCAATACAACTCAGCTATAATAATGCAATGTCAATTACATTTGAGGGGATTTTTCACACATTTTATGCGGTGATTTTGCTGTATTTAACAGCATTTATATTCTGCGATTTAACTATGCATGATGCAATTGTCCTAAATAAAAGCATAATTCAGTATGTCAGGGAAAGTTCAGCAGTTTTAGGTGATTATTTACATAGTGCTGCAAAAAAAATAAATATTGAATAGTACTTATTTATTTATATATTTAGTATAAAAAGTGTGCAATTTGTGTGAATTTACAAAGTATAATAAAAGAGTTGCAAGATTTTTGGGCTGGTGAAGGGTGCGTTATACTTCACCCATACACATCTGAAGTTGGTGCTGGTACATTACATCCTGCAACAATTATGTCTGCAATTGATACAAAACCGACAAAAATTGCATATCTACAACCAGTAATTAGGCCAGCAGATGGACGCTATAGTGATAATCCTAATCGCTTGTATCAACATCACCAATATCAAGTTATAATAAAGCCATCTGGTAATAATTTACAAGACGTCTATTTAGATAGCTTAAAAGCTCTTGGCATATCTACAGAAAAATATGATATTAAGTTTGTTGAAGATGATTGGGAAAACCCAAGTGTTGGTGCATCAGGACTTGGATGGGAAGTTACATGCAATGGAATGGAAGTAACACAGCTTACTTATATACAGCAAGTTGGAGGAATTGACTGCAAGATGATTCCTGGTGAGGTGGCATATGGGTTGGAACGTTTAGCAATATGCATACAAGGTGTAGATAATGTTTACGATATAACTTGGAACGGTAACGGTGTAACTTACGGGGATATTTTTAAACAAAGAGAATATGAATTTTCTTATCTAGCGTTAGATTATTATGATACTAAAGTGGTACAGCAGCAATTTGAAGATACGGAAAAATTATGTAAGTTCCTTATTGAAAAGGAGCTACCAATGGCAGCTTATGACCAATGCATTAAAACTAGTCACCTACTTAATCTGCTTGATGCAAGAGGTGTGCTTGGTGTCAATGAACGTACAGTGCATATTGGTAGAGTTAGAGAGCTGACAAAAAAATGTTGCGAATTGTACATGAGTAAATAGCGTATGTCGTTACAGTTGTTATTTGAGTGCCTTTCAGAAGAAATACCACCGAGAATGCAGAATGTAGCTGCAACTCAAGTTAAGAGCTGTATTGCCAATGTTTTTAACAAAAATAATGTAAAATTTACATCAATGGAGGTTTTTGTAACGGCACGTCGCATTATCCTATTTGTTGACAACATAAATGCTTTGGAGCTAAAGGATTCCAATAACGAAGTTAAGGGACCAAACATTAACGCACCAAAAATTGCTATCGAAGGTTTTTTAAGAAAATATCAGAAAAATGAAGAAGATTTGCTCGTTCGAAAAGTAAACAATGAGGATTTTTACTTCATTAAAAGAGAAAGCTGCTCATTTAACATCAGAGAATTCCTCAAAAATCAACTGGAGGAAATGCTCAAAAACTTTTCTTGGTTGAAGAGCATGAGATGGGGCGAAGGAAAAGAAAGGTGGGTTAGACCAATTAAAAACATTTTATGCATTTTAAATGACGAAATAATACCTGTGTCTTTTGCAGGGATCACAGCATCTAACACAACATATGGCCATCGATTTCTCTCAAGTGATGCGGCGTTAACTATTAAAGCACCTAAAGACTATTTTGAATTGCTAGAAAAAAACAGCGTAATTCTCCATCTGGACAAAAGAAAGCAATTTATACTAGATCAGATTAATAAATTCACAAAAGAGCAGAATTTACAACCTGAGAAAAATGATTATTTACTAAATGAATTGACAGGGCTTATAGAGTGGCCAATCGTACTGTTTGGTGAAGTGAATCAAGAAAAGTCATTTGGATTACCGAAGGAAGTAATTCTTAGTATAATTAATACGCAGCAAAAATACCTTGCTTTGAGTGATGGACAAAGAATTTCGTATTTTGTTACTGTTGTTAATGTCAACAATGATAAAGTCGTTAAAGGGCACGAAAGAATATTAGAAGCACGTCTTGCTGATGCACAATTTTTAATATCTCAAGATAAAAAGGAAAATCTAGATCATTATGTCAAAAAATTAGACTCGATATTATTCCATGCTTATCTGGGCAGCGTGGGGGAAAAGGTAAAGCGTATTACGGCTCTGTCAAAGTATATAGCTATATTTATTCCACATGCTTCGCTGATAAAAGTTGAACGTGCTGCATATTTGGCAAAAGCCGATTTGGCAACATTGATAGTAAGAGAGTTTCCAGAATTACAAGGAGTAATGGGTGGATATTATGCTTCTTATTTTCAAGAAGATAGAGAAATAGTGGAAGCTATAACCGAACACTATAAGCCAATCAGATCGGAGCAAGAATGCCCTAAATCTCCCACTGCGATTGCTGTGGCTGTTGCAGACAAAGTGGATAGCTTAGTTGGTTTAATTGCAGCAGGTGAGAAAATCTCTGGTTCGTATGATCAGCTTGGTTTGCGGAGAATGACAATTGGTATAATGAGGACAATACTTGAAAATAATTTGCATATTCCAATTAGACTAATGATAGACAAGTCAGTATTTTTATATTCAAGGCTTCTATTTAATAAAAATACAACGTCAGTTGATAAGCCAAATAGAAAACAAATTTCAGAACTAGTATTTAGATTCTGCTTAGAAAGATTCAAGGTTATTTTAAAAAATAGAGATATAAGGCAAGATATTATAGATTCAATACTACATAAAATCGATATTAATGATCTGCTGACAGCAGAAAAGCAAACTGTTATATTGGATCGTTATCTTAGTACGCCAGAAGGTGAACAGATTCTAAGCACTTACAAAAGAGTCAGTAACATGATGAGCAAAGCAAGGAAAAGTGATGGCACTACTTATAGTGCATCTTACGGTAAGAGATTTTTGATTGAAAATGAAGAAATTGTGCTATCAAATTGTGCCATAACTGCTTGTAAAAATATTAAACAAGCAATAAAAAATAACCACTTTAATGCGGCACTTGATGAGCTTGCTGGTTTTGCTCCATTTATCAATCAATTTATGGACAGTGTAAAGATTAACTGTGATTCTAATGAGCTAAGAAGAAACAGATTATCTTTGCTTGCGAGTGTTGTTTCCACATTTCATTTAGTAGCAGATTTTAACCTCATACAAGTCAAGTAATGGATAAATGTTCAAGCAATATAAAGAACAGATAAAATTATCTCCGCAGTCTTGTGGTGTGTATAAGATGATTGGAGATAAGAATAAAGTTTTATACATTGGTAAAGCAAAAAACTTGAAATCGAGATTATCTGACTACCTTCAATTCGAAAACCTTTCTGAACGAATTAGAGTTATGTTCTCACAGGTTGTTAAGGTTGAAATATTCATCACTGAGAATGAAATCGAAGCACTGCTTCTTGAAGCACAGTTAATAAAATCATTGAAACCACTTTATAATATTGTGCTCAAGGATGGAAGATCTTATCCTTATATAACGATTTCCAAGCACGATTATCCAAGAATAGCAAAACATAGAGGCAAATCTAAGAAGAATGAGTTTCATTATTATGGTCCCTTTACATCTGCCGCTGCTGTTAAGCAAACTATATTGTCATTGCAAAAAGCTTTTCTCCTAAGAGTATGTTCAGATCAATACTTTTCCTCAACAAAAAGACCATGTATTGAATATCAAATTAAGCGCTGCTCAGCACCATGCATAAATAAAATCACAAAAGACAACTACTGCCAATCAGTAAAACAGGCACGAAATACATTGCTTGGAAAAAGCAAGAAAGTGAAAGAACAGTTACTTTTCACAATGAGAAAGTGCAGCAGTGAAGAAAACTATGAGCTTGCTGCTATATATAGAGATCGGGTAAAGTTTCTTGAGCAAATTCAAATACAGCACACGGATTTTTCTTTTGAAAAAGATGCAGATTTCTTCAGTATTGTACGTGAAGAGGATCTAGCATGTATTAGTGTGTTATCGTTCAGAAATAAAGACAACTACGGCAGCACTCCTTACTTTGCCGAGAACTGTGGTGATCACTCAAATGATGAAATTTTATCCACCTTTTTGGTCAATTTTTATAATTCAGCTAACATACCTCCAATACAAATTTACGTTCCAGATTCTATTGTGGATAAGGAAATTATAGAACAAGCACTATATAAGGTTGCTCAAAAGCCAGTAAAAGTTCTGCATGCAAAGAATAAAAAAGAGCGTGATTTATTGAAATTTGTTTATGATAACTCTCAGCATAGCTTAGAGCAGAAGCTTATCGATTATAGAAATAACCTAGAAAAGCTTGAGGAGCTTAGCAAAGTTTTCTTGTTACCAAGTATTCCAAAGCGTATCGAGGTTTATGATAATAGCCATATTTCTGGAAGCCAGCAAATTGGTGTAATGGTTGTTGCAGAGCAGGAGGGTTTTTTAAAAAGTGAGTACAGAAAATTTACTATAAAAGAAGAAATTTCAGGCGATGACTATAAAATGATGAAAGAAGTGCTGACCAGACGTTTCTCCGGCAAGATAAAGGACATAATTCCTGATTTTCTATTGATTGATGGTGGGCCTGGGCATGTTTTCATAGTACAGAATGTACTGGAAGTATTGAATATAAATGTTCCTTTTGCTTGTATGGCAAAAGGTCCTGATCGTAACGCAGGAAATGAAAGATTTTATATGCTGGGCAGGGAAGAATTCAGTCTGGCAAATGACAGCAAAGTCATGCTTTACTTACAATTGCTGCGTAATGAAGCTCACCGCTTTGTGATAACTTCACATAGAAAAAAACGCGATAAACAGTTTATAGTTTCACAATTAAGCAAAATACCCGGCATTGGCAACAAAAGGAAAAAGGCGTTGATGTCTTATTTTGGTTCAGTGAAAAATATAAGCAAAGCTTCTCTGGCTGAAATTCAAAACGTACATGGAATTAGTAAAGGTTTAGCAGAAGTCATTCTTAAACACGTGAATTATAAGAGAGGAGTGCTCTTAACCTGACACATATGGCTTTTTGAATACTCCCAATGAACATATTTATAAATAAATATTTACTCTTCTTTTTTATTGTTTTGGGGTTTTTCTTGATCAACCATTTCTCCACCGATCTCTTTTATTTTTAGTATCAACAACTCTGGCACATATATGTCAATTACTTCTTCTGCTGTCACAAATAAAGCCTGATAAGAGTGTGAATTTATTATCCAATTAGGCAATATGTCTTCTGCTTTTATTTCAGAATGTTCCTCTTTTTTGCCATATTCTTTTTTGTCATATACTGTATAGCAATATAAGTGCACAGCAAAAAATAATACATAAGAGAGCAATATTCCTTTAAGCACTCCGAGAAAGATTCCAGTAACTCTATCGATAAACCCCAACCTTATGGGTGATAATATGTACATTAGCCAGTTGTTTATTATCATGAATATAAGATTAAGTATAATAAATACAGAGATCGTAGAAAGTATGTTTAGTATAACTTTAGAATCAAAATATTTACTATAATTCGGAGTGAAAAAATCATAGTGATTAGCTGTCAGAAAAATTGATAAAAATAGAAACATTAGTGCGCATAGCTCTTTTATAAAACCTCTAGTTACCGAGATTATTACGCATAGAACAACAATGAAGATAATTAGGCTATCGAAAAGCATATTTTATATCTATATGGTTTTCAAGATATAATAGTTGTAAATAATAAGGTTGTAAAATTAATTGTATTTATGCTGCATCAATTGATCTAAATACCTAGCGATCATGTCAATTTCTAAATTCAGATAATCATTTATTTTTTTGTACTGAAAAGTTGTATTTTCCCATGTATAGTGAATTATATTTACTATAAATTCCTGATTAATAACTGAATTCACTGTGAGGGAAACCCCATTTAGTGTAACAGAGCCTTTTTTTGCAATAAATTTAATTAATTCTTGTGGGCACGATAGTTTGATTTCATGAGAATCTAAATTTCGTTCAATTGTTAAAATTTTTACTATCCCATCAACATGACCCTGAACTAGGTGGCCATCGATCTTATCACTTAATCTCATTGCTTGTTCGAGATTTATTTTTTTGCCTATTTTCCACGTATTTAAGTTAGAAACCTTCATAGTTTCTTGAGACGTTTGGACTGTAAATATGTCGCTCATTATATCAACAACAGTTAAACACACACCAGAGCAAGCTATTGAATTTCCTTTGTTTATAGAGGGTAAATTTTGTGTTTTGATATGGAAAATTTGATCAGAGTTGGAGTGAGTGATAGTATCAGCTATAGTCCCGATATCCGTGATAATTCCTTTAAACATGTGGTGAAAATAAATAATTTTACCATGAAAAATTTTTTACAACAACTTACTTCTATTTTGTTATAGCTAAAGTAATTCTGGTTTACCGACGATTTAAAAAACGACAAATTCGTCATTCCGCCTCTTATTAGTGGGATCTATCCGCGGCGATATGACGTAGGAAAACTGAGCCTGCACTAGCTATAGGCGCGAGAAAGGGGATCGTTTTTACTTGCTTGCTTAACAGATTCTATAGAATATTCAGAATATATAAAGTAAGCTAAACTCAAAACACATAATGTAATCAATGTTGGTAACCCTATGTTCAATGCTAACCCAATATTTTCTCTTTTTTCTGGTGGCACTAATCCTTTTAACATTGACACTTTTCCTAATGGAAAATGCCATAAGCAAAGTGTTGATGCAGATGCTACTATTATAAATAGACAAAAATAAGCCTTTTTTGAGGAAAATAAAGTTTTTAACGGTGATTTGAGTGTAATGTTAGTAGGTGGTAGAGTTTTAGCTTCATTTGTTGCTGGTGAAGGATCTTTAGATTTATTTGTTGGTAAAGGGTTTGTAGATTTATGAGGAGTATTTTCATGTTGCGTAGGAGCATCGAACAAGGAAAAATCTTGTTAAACCTGAAAGAAACTATTTTATCCAGTGCTATAACAATTTTTAAATATAATTTATTAAGAAGTATTTTTGCAGTTATAACCGGAACGCTCAATGGTGCTAGAGTGCCCGTTTGGGAGCATGGTTTTGGAGGAACGGTTAAACCACTGATGGAGTCTATTACAACTACCTCGATTAGAAGATTGTATAATCTAACCGTCCCAAGCTTAAATACTTCTTCATTATAAGTTATAGGAGGTCAATTACAATGACAAAAAGTAAATTAGAGGTAATGAATCCTGATGCAGCAGGGATAGATGTTGGTTCGGCTGTACATTATGTATGTATACCCGAGAGAAGAGATGAGCAACGTGTTCAAAAATTTGGCTGCTTCACTGAAGACCTTCATAATTTAGCAAGGTGGTTAAAAAAGTGTAAAGTTACAACCGTAGCGATGGAATCAACTGGTGTATATTGGATTCCTTTGTTTCAAATACTGGAATCTTACGGTTTTGAAGTTAAGTTGGTAAATGCGCGACATGTAAAAAATGTACCTGGGAGAAAGTCAGATGTTCAGGACTGTCAGTGGTTACAACAACTACATAGTTATGGATTACTCCAAGGGTCATTTAGGCCAGATAGCCAGATGTGTGTATTGCGTAGTTACGTGCGACAACGTAAGAACCTCACTGAAAGTGCATCTACACATGTTCTGCGTATGCAGAAGGCATTAATTCAAATGAATATACAACTGCATAGAGTTATAAGAGATATAACAGAAGTAACTGGTATGAAAATTATCAAGGCTATAATTAAAGGCGAAAGAGATTCTGGGAAATTGGCTCAATTCAGGGATGCACGAATAAAAAATGATCAGTCTACTATAGCAAAAGCGTTAGCTGGCGATTATAGAGAGGAACATGTATTCACGCTAAAGCAAGAATTTGAACTATATAATATTTATCAAGAAAAAATAGCAGAATGTGATAGAAATATTGAGGTCTATTACAAAACGTTTGAAACAAAATCTAACGAAAGTAAACAGTTGAGTAAGGAAAAGAATAAGCACAGAAAAAGTAAGCCTGACTTTGCTTTGCACGAGGAACTGCA
>NZ_JAPQLJ010000023.1:0-14423 GCF_028982115.1 Wolbachia endosymbiont of Drosophila tsacasi
TGCAGTTCCTCGTGCAAAGCAAAGTCAGGCTTACTTTTTCTGTGCTTATTCTTTTCCTTACTCAACTGTTTACTTTCGTTAGATTTTGTTTCAAACGTTTTGTAATAGACCTCAATATTTCTATCACATTCTGCTATTTTTTCTTGATAAATATTATATAGTTCAAATTCTTGCTTTAGCGTGAATACATGTTCCTCTCTATAATCGCCAGCTAACGCTTTTGCTATAGTAGACTGATCATTTTTTATTCGTGCATCCCTGAATTGAGCCAATTTCCCAGAATCTCTTTCGCCTTTAATTATAGCCTTGATAATTTTCATACCAGTTACTTCTGTTATATCTCTTATAACTCTATGCAGTTGTATATTCATTTGAATTAATGCCTTCTGCATACGCAGAACATGTGTAGATGCACTTTCAGTGAGGTTCTTACGTTGTCGCACGTAACTACGCAATACACACATCTGGCTATCTGGCCTAAATGACCCTTGGAGTAATCCATAACTATGTAGTTGTTGTAACCACTGACAGTCCTGAACATCTGACTTTCTCCCAGGTACATTTTTTACATGTCGCGCATTTACCAACTTAACTTCAAAACCGTAAGATTCCAGTATTTGAAACAAAGGAATCCAATATACACCAGTTGATTCCATCGCTACGGTTGTAACTTTACACTTTTTTAACCACCTTGCTAAATTATGAAGGTCTTCAGTGAAGCAGCCAAATTTTTGAACACGTTGCTCATCTCTTCTCTCGGGTATACATACATAATGTACAGCCGAACCAACATCTATCCCTGCTGCATCAGGATTCATTACCTCTAATTTACTTTTTGTCATTGTAATTGACCTCCTATAACTTATAATGAAGAAGTATTTAAGCTTGGGACGGTTAGATTATACAATCTTCTAATCGAGGTAGTTGTAATAGACTCCATCAGTGGTTTAACCGTTCCTCCAAAACCATGCTCCCAAACGGGCACTCTAGCACCATTGAGCGTTCCGGTTATAACTGCAAAAATACTTCTTAATAAATTATATTTAAAAATTGTTATAGCACTGGATAAAATAGTTTCTTTCAGGTTTAACAAGATTTTTCCTTGTTCGATGCTACCAATGGCGTCAACTTAAGAACCTCCATCAGCAAACTCTCCTAAAGACATGATGGCGTTATCTGCTTTATTGCGGCTATACAATCTTCTCCTAAATTTTTCTTAATTAACTATAGAAAATACTGTCGTAAAAGCTTGTTCGTGTGAAACCCAATACAGTGGAGTTTCTGAAAAGTTTTCGAGTATATTGTATTTTTAATTTGTAAGATAACCTTTCTGCATGCATCCTCTAAAAAGGACACATTTTAAACTTTTTTGTTGAAAAAAAATAGAAACAAAAGTGCTGTTTCTTGTAATCCTTAACATCCCTTAAGTTGACGCCATTGCCTGAACGGATACCAATATTTACCCATTAAAACAACCACGTTTTTCCGAATAACTGTAATTCCAGGCTAAATCAATGTAAACTAATTTCTACTTTTTTCAATGATTTTCTTTGCTTCTTCTACACCAACCCATTCTCCAACTGCTACCGTTTTTCCCTTCTCTAGATCTTTATAATGAGAAAAGAAATGAGCAATTTTATCTAATAGGTTCTTAGATAAGTCAGAATAGTCCTTTATATTGTCATAATAGCTATCAACACTGGAAACAGGCACAGCTAATATCTTTTCATCTTCTCCTTTTTCATCTTTAGTGAGTAATGCGCCTATTGGACGCACCGATATTAAAACACTAGATGCTAAGGGAAATTGAGTTAGCACCAAAACATCCACAGGATCACCATCACCTGCGCAGGTATTTGGTATAAACCCATAATTGCAAGGATAAGTCATTGAGGTAGACAAAAATCTGTCAACTTGTAACAACCCAAGCTCTTTATTAAATTCATACTTTACAGGCTCAGCATTTGCACTTATTTCAATTACCACATTCACCGCATTTGGTACCGCTGTTATTTTACTTAAATCCATAAATTACCTTCTTAAGTTAAGAATAAGCATTATACAATATGTACTTTTAAGTTGCTACATTTATGTAGTTCTAAGCTTGTTTTGCATGGAGCGATTCTAAATTTTCATTCGTCATTCCATTGACTGTTGAAAGCGGTGGTTTCTGTGATAATTGAAATAAAGCATACACTATTACAATAGTAAGCACCGCAGCAATTGCTAGATTGGTAATGTTGTCTTGTGGCAAAATATTTTTCATTGAGTTGAACAATTTTTGCTCCATAAAGAAATAATCAGCAGCATATAATCTAACAGATAATACAAACATACCCAAAATAAGTTTACAGACTGTGTTTTTGTGTTCCGTGTATTTTGTTTCTTGTCTAGTTAAGCAATATGCATTTCTATTTACTATCCTTTCAAATTCAAACCTATCTTGATTTTTGAGTAACTCTTTTGGAATATTATATGACATATTTTCATAGTGTGTACGGTACGATGGATCAATATAAAAATTTTCAACACATTTACAATGATAATAAGGAGGTAATGTTGACCTATTACTATCCAAATAAAAAAGATTAGGAAAAGTTGACCTAGTACTGCCTATACGAAAGTCATTCAATCCATACACAGCCAATCCGTTTTTACCTGGTTCGATTACACTCAGCATTCCAGCTAATACATAAAAGTACATACAGGAATATGGATCTATACTTACTGTTTGATCATTCTCAGTACTAAATAAATGCTGGAACATCTTTGGACTAGAAAATAATAATGTAATGTTTTTATTTACATTTATTTCATGTATAGAATAGTAATAATCAATTACTTTATTATATAAGTCAGGATCTTTTATATTACTTGTCTCAAGTACATCCTTAACATCTTTAATTATTTGATCCTCAAAATCTTTTTCTGTTTTCAATACCTTTTCTCCTCTAGGATTGATCAAGGTATTAAATGTATCTAACTTTTTATCATCTGCCATTTTACCCAAGTCTTTTTTTAACTCAGATTTTTTAATAACTTTATAAATTTCATCTATAACTTCTTTAACGCTGAGTTCCCTGTCTTTGCTAAGAAGTACATAAGCTTTGTTATAAATTAAAAGCAAACCTTGTAGACTAAATTTGAGATTGAGATAGTGATCTAGATGTTCTTCCTTGCTTTTTTTTGCAAATATAGATATTCCAAGGTGATTTCTACGATCTATACTACAATCATCACGTTCACCATCATGTTGAAAGCTGCCCATACATATGAACAATGCTTCAAGCAAATTACCCTTACCAACAATTTTTATTAATTCTTCAATTTCTTTTACCATTGCAAAACCTACAATATTCTACTTTATAGTACAAGCGATATAGGGTAAAATAGCAATAAATATTATTGTACGTTTACACTCTGTATCAAAGAATTAAGCCCTTTAGTTAAGAGCATATCCATCCACCGCCAATTACTTGCTCATCTTTATACGCTACACAGGCTTGACCTGGACTGATGCCAAAGTAATCGTCGTTTAAAATGACACAGGCTTTATTTTTTTCGTCAGTTGAATGTATTGTTGCTAAACTTCCCGCATGTGATGATCTCAGCTTCACAGTTACTTCCATACCTTCCTTTGGTTGTTCTAACCAATTTAACTCCTTGATCAATATTTTTTTTTGCATTAATGCGTTGATCGGCCCGACTATAACCTCATTATTCTCTGTATTAATTTTTATCACGTAAAGAGGTTCACTGTACCCAACACCTAAGCCTTTTCTTTGCCCTACTGTAAAATTTACTATGCCACTGTGCTCACCTAGCACTTTTCCATTCACATCCACAATTTTACCTTTCTGTACAGATTGTGGAGCTAATTTAGCTATTGTTTTACTATAGCTTTCGGAAACAAAGCATATATCTTGACTATCCGGCTTTTCAGAGATTTGTAAGCTGAAATACTTTGCTAATTTTCTTATATCACTTTTATGGAACCCACCTAGTGGAAATCGTAAAAGCTTCAACTGCTCCTTTGTTGTAGCAAATAGAAAATAGCTTTGATCTTTACTTTTATCAATGCTTCTGCACAACTTTACCTCACCATTTTTTTCTAATCTTCTCACGTAATGTCCTGTTACGAGCACATCCGCACCAAGATTTTTTGTAACTTGCA
Organism: Wolbachia endosymbiont of Drosophila tsacasi; assembly: GCF_028982115.1. Classification (NCBI taxonomy): domain Bacteria; kingdom Pseudomonadati; phylum Pseudomonadota; class Alphaproteobacteria; order Rickettsiales; family Anaplasmataceae; genus Wolbachia; species Wolbachia endosymbiont of Drosophila tsacasi. The sequence goes on from NZ_JAPQLJ010000023.1 coordinate 4,175, forward strand.
ATAGATCACGAAATTTTACCGTTTGGTTACATCTTGCGCATGGTATGGGAGTTTCCCCACGCATATAGGTGCTTGCAAAATCCTCTATTACTTCCTTTCTGAATATTTCCTCATAGTTTAAAATATAGTGAGGAAAGCCAACACTTTCAGCCACGCGCTTAGCGTCATAAATATCCTGTCCAGCGCAGCATGCACCCTTTCTTGCGTTAGCATTACCGTCAGTGCCATAGAGTTGAAGAGTCACACCTATCACCTGGTACCCAAAGTTATATAGCAGTGCTGCAGCAACGGAGCTATCAACTCCCCCGGACATCGCAACAATAGCCTTGGTCTGGTGCGGAGCTTTATCTTTTAGCAGAGGTTCAATTTTAAATTCTTTTAGCATAATTGTCTTAATTTATAAACGCAAATCTTGTGTCATTCCAACATACAACTGTGCAAACGTTTTGATTTGGGGGCAATTTACATAGTAGATGATGTCATGAAAGTAGCTGAAACTGGAATCTAGTTTCTATTACACAAATTCATTATATTTATTTGTAATCAAGTTTCCTGGATCCAAGTAGCCACGCTACTTGGATGACACCCTTTCCTGCTAGAAGTTGCCTTCAAATCACTTGGTGCGTGACACTGGGATCTCATTTATATTACATAACTCCATCAAAACAATTCGATAAACTACCTTCAAAAACAATTTAATCTTGCTTGAATAAAACATGGCCAAAATAATCCATGTTTTCAAGCACTTTTCCACTACCCAAGGCAACACAACAAAGTGGGTCATCTGCAACACGAACTGGTAGTTTTGTTGTTTCACTGATAACTTTGCCCAAGTTACGCAATAATCCACCACCACCGGATAAAATTATTCCTCTATCGACTATATCAGAGGAAAGTTCAGGTGGAGTGCTCTCCAGTGCAGTCCTAATAGCAGAAATTATCTGATGTACAGGCTCTATTAAACTTTCTGCAACTTGATATTCTGATAAAAGCATTTCTTTTGGCATGCCACTCACTAAATCCCTGCCTTTAATTATCGTTCCCTCTTTGTTATTTTCACCTGGCAGACTAGCTGAACCTACGTTTTTCTTAATTTTTTCAGCAGTTGTTTCACCGATTAATAACTTATGACTTTCACGAATATACGATTTTATTGCTTCATCCATAATATCGCCACCTACTCTGGCAGAACGTGAATAAACAATTCCGCCTAAAGAAATAATTGCAACTTCAGTTGTACCGCCTCCTATATCAACGATCATAGAACCCTCAGGTTCAGTAACCGGGAGCCCAGCTCCGATTGCTGCAGCCATTGGTTCTTCAATCAAAAATACTTCATTTGCACCAGCACTTTCTGCTGCATCTTGTATAGCACGCCTTTCAACTGGCGTGGATCCAGATGGAACGCATATGATAATATTAGGTTTATTAACAGTGAATTTTGTGTTTGCACTGCGTATGAAATATTTTAGCATTTCTTCCGCACTTTTAAAATCAGCAATAACTCCATCCTTTAAGGGCCTTATCGCCTCTATTTCTCCAGGCGTTTTTCCAAGCATCATTTTAGCTTTTTTACCAAAAGCATAAGGAACGTAACTTCCTTTTTCTTTTATTCTTGCTACAACTGAAGGCTCATCAAGCACTATTCCCTGATTTTTCTGATAAACTAAAGTGTTTGCAGTACCAAGGTCTATAGCAATATCGCTAGCAAACAAACCTTTGAAAGTAAAAAGGCTATAAAACTTTCCGGTTAATTTTCGAACAAAATTCATACATAACTCAAGAAAACCATTTATTAAGACAAATTATACTTTTTAGATAAGTAGTAAGTAACACACTCAACGTCTAAACCCTTACCTGTTACTTTTTTTAGCAGTTCCAGGCCACACTTTGCACTGTATACATTTTGAGATAACCAACTGATAAGTAAACTAAAATCTCCTTTTATTACAGCACTTAATGATTCGTAATGATTCTTTTTAACGAAAGAAAAAATCTGCACAGCAGCAATTAAAGCTATAATTTTTATAGGAAAGTAGCCCATAACACCGCTTGCCCAATATTCATCTTGAAAATAGGTGTCCAGCTCATTTTTAGCTTTTACTGGAATTTTATAGTGCTTCATACCTCCCAGCCACGCATCGTGCAGATCCTTAACTTCCAATGTACCATTTGTTATATCCTGTTCTAACCTAGTTCTCAACATAATATGAGCTAACAGACTAAATTCATCTGCGTTCTTTAAAGAAGAGGAAAGGTTTATTTCATTGAAAACCAAGTGCAAATTTTCAACACTGCTATTAGTTCTGCCTTTTATAGCAAATTTCTCTTTTATGTGTGGTTGAATGAACTCAATAAATTCTCTGGATGTTCCAATCATCCTTTCCATGAATAACCCTTGAGTTTCATACATAACATGTCTCGTAATTGGGCTACTTATAGAATTTTGCGCTAAACATTTTTGATAAATTGCATAACCACTATGCCGTAAAAGTGAAAATAAACCATAACAAAAATCAGATTCGTTATAATCTATAGAGTAGTAATAAGAAGTACGAATCTCATTTAGTGCAATACCCATTTGCTGTAAACATAACAAGCCAAGTTCAATCTGCTTCTGAGTAGCAACTCTTTGTATATTAATAACCTTATCCTTTTTCTGCTTTTCAATTATTTTATCCACATTTTCGCTAAAAATTTTGCCTACCTTGGGGAATACTTCCCTTATATTCTTTTCTGTGATATCAGAGTCATAGTCAGCAAGCAGTGAGTCGTATTTTGAGCATTTTAATTGCTGCGATTTTACAGAAGCTACTTCGCGAATGAGTTTGATTAAATCAGTAAAACGTTCTTTTAGTTTTTCTAAGTTACTGGTTTCAGAATGAGATAGTTTCCATAAATTTTGGCATTCAACCTTAGCTTTGGATAAAGACTTTACTAAATCAATAGGAACAGCACTGTTGCTTTTATGTATTCTCTCTATTAACTTTAGCTGCTGAATATTTGCACTTTTTTTGTTACCAAGAGCATCTGCTAATGATTCCTTTATTGCGTCATGAGAGATAATTTCATGTCTGATTTCTTCTAGAAGACTCATTTGTTCAATTTTGTCCTCTATATTCAATTGGCTTTGGTTTAGTACTTTTAGCGTATTTTCGATATTTTTCACCCTATATAATACTTCCTCTAAAAACTTATAAGATTTCATAATTTGTTCATTGTTTTAGAAAACATCTGTTTAATATCGTAATAGATTAATAATAAAGTTAAAAGTATATTTGCTTAAAATACAATAAAAAATTGTACTTTTTATTCCTTTATTGGATTTTTCTACTCAGAGTCCAGCATATTATAAGAAAATTAATTGTAAGGTTGTAGAAAAAGTATTTAGTATTTTATTTCTCTTGACTATATTACAATATGGGGAGATATTAGGTGCTGAAATTAAAGTTACGCACTATTTTAAAATTTATGGAGGTTTAGTAATGTGGAGTAGACTGGTTATAATGTGCTGTTTTTGTTTACTACTTACTGGTGTAAGTTCTTGCCCAAAAAAAGGAGCAAATACAACAAATAAAATGAATTCTGTTGTTAAGCAGATAGGTGATAAAAGAGTTTTCTTTGGTTATGATGAATCTAGTATTACTGAAGTAAGTGCAGATGCATTACTTGACGTAATGGAGGTGTTACAAGATAACCCTGACGCAAAGGTTACTTTAACTGGTCATACTGACAACCGTGGTTCTCATGAATATAATCTTGCGCTAGGCGCTAGAAGGGCAGATGCAGCTAAAAAATTTATGGTTAGTTGTACACCTTACATAGAAAACAGAATAAAAACTGCTTCTAAGGGTGAAACTGAGCCTTTGGTTAATGTAAAAGATGATTCTAGAAATTCTAAATATGAAAAAGAGCATGCTAAAAATCGTAGAGTAGAATTTTCATTTTCTGGAATAAAGAAATAGTTTCTTGCACTAAAACCTGGATCCCAGTGTCAAGCACTGGGATGACAAAAGAGAGCAATTTTCGCTGCTTGTTAGTGAGATCTATATATACCATAAATAAGTCACTGTATGACGTAGAGACTATCTGGCCATCAAGAAACATAATGAAATTAGAGTTATTATTTCAAAATATAGCTAATAGCTTTGCTTTCCATAACCAAATCGCAGTTGCAGTATCAGGTGGTGTAGATAGTATAGTCTTACTGCACTTAATGACTAACTGGGCAAAAAAAAACAAGCTTTCACTTCCTATAGCATTAACAGTAAATCATGGGTTACGTTCAGAGTCTCAAAAAGAAGCTGATTTTGTTATAAGTTATGCAAAAGAACTTGGAGCAAAGGAGTCGTTCATATTAAATTGGGAGAAGCAAAATATTAAAGGTAATATTCAGTTACAGGCACGAAAAGCACGATATAAGTTACTAGCAGAGTGGTGTAAAAACAATAATGTTAAATGTTTGCTCGTTGCTCATCACAAAGATGATCAAGCAGAAACGTTCTTATTAAGATTGGAGCGAGGTAGTGGCGTAGATGGATTATCATCAATGGATTACGAATCTTTCTTAAATGGTATTTATATATTTAGGCCATTGTTAAATTTTAGTCGTAGTGAAATAGAAAAATACGCTAAGCTTCACCAGTTAAAATGGATCGAAGATAGAAGCAACTATAACTTAAAATACAGGCGAACTTTATACCGTAACTTACTTAAAGCAAGTGACAATCAAGAGATTTTAACAGAGCGAATATGCCTCACAGCCCTTCATATGAAAAGAGCTGCAAAAGCGTTGATGCACTACACACGCCTTGCATTTAATGACTGTGTTAATGTTCATGATCTTGGTTATATTGAAATTAAACTAAGTGAATTTTATCAATTGCCAGAGGAAATAGCCTTGAGGATTCTTCTTTACTCTATAATGGCAATTGCTAGTAAACATTATAAACCAAGGTACAACAGCCTTATCGTAATATTTAATAAAATATTGCAAAAGGATAATAATGTTAACTGCACACTTTCTGGGTGCAAAATAAGAAAATATGGAGAAAATATCTTAATAATTAGAGAATCGTCAAGGATACAAGAAATTACCGTAAACCTACCTTTAAATGAACCTACTCAATGGGATAACAGATTTAGCTGCACAATACTCGGAAATCAAGAGTGTTCAGTTATCATCGCTCCATTAAAAAAAATACAAAAAGTTCCTGAATTTCTGAAGGATTACAACTGCTGCCCTGAAGTTTTCTACTCTTTGCCTACAGTACAAAAAGATGGAAAGGTGCTTGCTTATCCTAGTACATGTCAAAGTAATCAGAAAATCGATAATAATAGAGTTAAGTGTATTATTACTAACATATTGTACGAAAATCTGATAAGCTCAATTCTTTCAGGTGAAAATTAAATGACTCGGTGGAAATTCCTTAAAATTGCTCTCTTATGTCTGGCAATTGTTGCTACCATTTTTGCAATTTATATGCTGTTTTTTCAAGGTGAAGGTCTAACTACTATATCTTTTTCAGAATTTTCAGACAGATTAGAAAGTAACGACATAAAAAGTGTTGTTATAGATGGAAATAGTATTGTAGGTAAGTTTAAGGATGAATCAAGTTTTAAGTTAGTCAGTATTATATCTAATGATCTCATAAAAATTTTACGTGATAAAAGGGTTCACATTCTATTTTCAACAGAAGCCATAAATGCAGATGTCATTTTAAATAGCATTTCCATTATAATATTTCTAGGTGTGCTAGTATTTGGCTGGGTGATATACGAAAAAAATTTTACCATTAGCTTAGACGATAAATTAATTACAGAAGAAGAGAAATTAAAATTTAGTGATGTTGCAATCTCCGATGAGGTGAAGGAATCATTAGAAATGATTTGCAATTTCATAAAAAATAGAAAAAATTTTGAACAATCCAATTGTGATATACCAACAGGCTACATTTTATACGGTCCCCCCGGAAATGGTAAAACCCTCCTTTTTCGTGCAATTGCAGGCGAGGTTAATATTCTGTGCTATAGTGTTTCAGCGTCTGAGTTTTCTAAACCATTAATGGGTGCTGGTCCAGCTTACATTCGTGATCTTTTCGAAAAATTAAGAAAAAATTCTTCTTGCATACTCTTTATAGATGAAATAGATGCCGTTAGTAGACGAAATAATTCAGAAACTTCTGCTATTAATAATGAAGAGAGGAGGATGATCACTCAGTTATTGAGTGAACTAGATGGGATAAAATCTAGAAAAGATGTAATAGTAATTGGTGCAACAAATCATTTGTCTCATATAGATAAAGCACTTTTGAGACCTGGGCGCCTAGGTGAGTACATTCATATTCCTCTACCTGAAGAAAAGGAGCGTGAGAAAATATTGAATATCAATTTAAAGAATATACAAATAGCACCAGACGTAAATCTGGAAGAAATTGCACACCGAATTTCTAATTGTTCAGGAGCTGATTTATCTGATTTGGCAAAAAAAGTAAAATATAATGCTATGAACAGAAGCCATAAAGGCACTATTCCTACTATTACTATGGATGATTTTAATCGTGAATTGGAAAAAATGAAAAGAATAAATGAGGCAAGAGTAGAACAGACAGTTAACCAGCATGGTATACGGAATAGTTCCCAGCAATTTATATAAAGTCATCTTATTAACAAATTACTTTGTGCAACAAAGTTTTCCTACACTATTCTTTGCCTACAGTACAAAAAGATGGAAAGGTGCTTGCTTATCCTGATGTAAATTATAACAGAAAAAATACCAATGACGATAAGGCTCAATGCATTATTAATAGCACAATAAAACAAAATTTGGTAAGCTTGATTAGTACTTAGTTAGAAATAGAAATGAAAAAATTTTTAGAAGGCTTATTGATCTGGTTAGTAATTATTGTTCTTATTTCAGTTGCTTATATTCAGTTCAGCGGAAATGTAGGTAGAAGTAAAACAACCATACCTTTTTCGGAATTTTTAACTAGACTAGAAGACAATGATGTAGAAAATATTGTCATAAAAAACCAGAGCATTGAGGGCAAGTTTAGGGATGGTTCAAGTTTCAACTCAAGCGGTGTTATATATAGCGACCTAATAAAAAATTTACATGATAGAAAAGTGAGATTCTCCTTTTCAACTGGAGAGTCTGCCATGAACGTAATTGGTGGATTACTTATCTCATGGGTCCCAACATTTATTTTTATTGGCTTTTTGCTATTCTTTCTTAAACAAACACAAGCGGGGGGCAACAGAACTATAAGCTTTGGCAAGTCAAGGGCTAGACTCATGACTAGTGGGAAAAAAGTAACATTTGATGATGTTGCCGGAATTGATGAAGCAAAAGAAGAGCTAGTAGAAATCGTTGATTTCCTTAAACAAAGGCAAAAATTTCAAATATTAGGTGGAAAAATACCAAAAGGGTGCCTTTTAATTGGCTCTCCTGGAACTGGTAAAACTTTACTTGCTCGTGCAATTGCAGGAGAAGCTAATGTGCCGTTCTTTAGCATTTCTGGATCTGATTTTGTTGAGATGTTTGTTGGTGTTGGTGCGAGCCGTGTTCGTGATATGTTTGATCAAGGCAAGAAAAATGCTCCTTGTATAATTTTTATAGATGAGATAGATGCGGTGGGTAGACATCGTGGCATTGGTCTTGGTGGTGGTAATGACGAAAGAGAACAAACATTAAATCAGTTATTAGTTGAGATGGATGGCTTTGAGTCTAATGAGGGCGTAATAATAATTGCTGCGACTAACCGTCCGGATGTCTTAGATCCAGCACTGCTTAGACCTGGTCGTTTTGACCGGCAGATTACTATTTCTTTACCCGATATAAATGGGCGCGAGAAAATATTAAATACGCATATAAAGAAAATATCAATGGCCCCTGATGTCAATGTGAAAACAGTTGCAAGAGGAACACCTGGTTTTTCAGGGGCTGATTTAGCAAATTTAGTGAACGAATCTGCGCTTATTGCTGCAAGAAGAAACAAGAAGATTGTTACCATGGATGATTTCGAATATGCACGTGATAAAGTGATGATGGGTGTGGAAAGGCGATCTCTCATTATGACAGAAGAGGAAAAGAGACTGACTGCATACCATGAAGCTGGTCATGCGGTGATTGCTGTTAATATGCCTGCTTCTGATCCTATACACAAGGCAACAATTATTCCACGAGGTAGGGCACTCGGTTTAGTTATGAGACTACCAGAAACAGATAGAGTGTCCCTCACAAGAGAAAAGATGCTAGCAGATATAACTGTTGCAATGGGTGGACGTGTGGCAGAAGAGCTAATTTTTGGCTACGATAAAGTCACAAGCGGCGCATCTTCAGATATAAAACTAGCATCAGATTTATCACGTTCTATGGTAACAAAATGGGGAATGAGCGACAAAATAGGTCCAATATATCACAATCGCGAACAAACTATGCATGGTTCTGAGATAATTTCTGAAGATACGTTAAAACTTATAGATGAAGAAGTGAAGAAAGTTGTGTCTTCTTGCCATGAAAAAGCGAAAGACATTTTGACCAAGCATAAGAAAGGCTTAGATCTCATTGCCGAGAATCTACTGGAGTTTGAAACTTTAACAGGAGATGAAATAAAGGACATATTAAGCGGAAAAAAAATTGTTAGAGAGGAAAATGAGAAGAATGAAAAAATAAAAAAATCCTCTCTCTATTAGATTTGACCCTAGCTTAAAATGCTAATCAGCTAACGCTGCAATAAAACATTCAAAATTGTAACTGTCAATATAAATTGTATTCAAATATTCATAATATTGCATTTTCATCACAATAATGCTATCATTTAGTTAATATTATTGTTTAATGAAGTGTGAATAATGATTGATATAGCTTCTATTGGTGTAAGTACAGTTATTGATCAGAATTATAGAAGAAAAGTACAATTATGTTTATTAGGATTACTTGTAACTGTGTCAATAGCAACTTTTACCTGGTTTGCTTTCCCTGCGTCACAAAATGTATTAGCTCTGTTTTTACTTCCGGCTATGTTCTTGCTCTTCACTTTATCGATGGGTTATTACATGTTCATATTTAGTTGTGAAGAAAAATCTTTGGTAAAGAATGTTCTTGGTATGGTTGAACCTGCTGAGTCAGTTAAGAGCATCGAACAAGGAAAAATCTTGTTAAACCTGAAAGAAACTATTTTATCCAGTGCTATAACAATTTTTAAATATAATTTATTAAGAAGTATTTTTGCAGTTATAACCGGAACGCTCAATGGTGCTAGAGTGCCCGTTTGGGAGCATGGTTTTGGAGGAACGGTTAAACCACTGATGGAGTCTATTACAACTACCTCGATTAGAAGATTGTATAATCTAACCGTCCCAAGCTTAAATACTTCTTCATTATAAGTTATAGGAGGTCAATTACAATGACAAAAAGTAAATTAGAGGTAATGAATCCTGATGCAGCAGGGATAGATGTTGGTTCGGCTGTACATTATGTATGTATACCCGAGAGAAGAGATGAGCAACGTGTTCAAAAATTTGGCTGCTTCACTGAAGACCTTCATAATTTAGCAAGGTGGTTAAAAAAGTGTAAAGTTACAACCGTAGCGATGGAATCAACTGGTGTATATTGGATTCCTTTGTTTCAAATACTGGAATCTTACGGTTTTGAAGTTAAGTTGGTAAATGCGCGACATGTAAAAAATGTACCTGGGAGAAAGTCAGATGTTCAGGACTGTCAGTGGTTACAACAACTACATAGTTATGGATTACTCCAAGGGTCATTTAGGCCAGATAGCCAGATGTGTGTATTGCGTAGTTACGTGCGACAACGTAAGAACCTCACTGAAAGTGCATCTACACATGTTCTGCGTATGCAGAAGGCATTAATTCAAATGAATATACAACTGCATAGAGTTATAAGAGATATAACAGAAGTAACTGGTATGAAAATTATCAAGGCTATAATTAAAGGCGAAAGAGATTCTGGGAAATTGGCTCAATTCAGGGATGCACGAATAAAAAATGATCAGTCTACTATAGCAAAAGCGTTAGCTGGCGATTATAGAGAGGAACATGTATTCACGCTAAAGCAAGAATTTGAACTATATAATATTTATCAAGAAAAAATAGCAGAATGTGATAGAAATATTGAGGTCTATTACAAAACGTTTGAAACAAAATCTAACGAAAGTAAACAGTTGAGTAAGGAAAAGAATAAGCACAGAAAAAGTAAGCCTGACTTTGCTTTGCACGAGGAACTGCA